>NZ_JBXXZH010000094.1:0-31608 GCF_059640475.1 Calothrix sp. CBUCES-K 9914 | reverse complement strand
CAACATTTCCACTTCATGATGCTAAAATTAACAATAATATGGGTAATATTGATATTAGTACTCTCAATGTTAATCTGAATCGAGTTATTGCTCAATTACCTACATCTATTATTGATGTATCAAATCAAATTAATCAAACTTGTTCTAACCAAGCTACTACAAATCGGTTTATTATTATTGGACGTGGTGGTTTACCTCTCAATACCACAGAAGCTTTAAGCTTAAGTTCTGGCTGGATAGACTGGCGCCATTTGGAACAAGAAAGCAAACGGCAAATAGTTATTGGGGATCAACTTGTGGAAGCAAATGCATGGCAAGTTGAAAATGGTCGAGTTACACTTGTTACAAACTATACACTTCCCCCAACTTCCGCTTGTAATGGTGTACAAAAACAAGTATCGAAGCCAAATTATTATTAAAAAGCTACGTATATTCATTGTCAGCATTGTAGCTACGGCTATCATACTATCTCATTTCCCAACCTTTGCTTCTACATTTATTGTTCCAGAAGCTGTAATTGATGGACAGGTGTTTTATACGGCGGGATTATATAATGAAGCAGTTCGTGCTTGGAATAATAATCTTCATCGTTATGTAAATGATAATGATAAACGAAATCAAGCTTTAATGCTTTCTTATTTGGCTTTAGGATATCAGCAAAATGGTCAGCGACAGCAGGCTCAGTCTTCGATATCACAAGCACTACAATTAATTAATCATAATGGCAAAGTTTTCGATACCCAAGTTGGCGCCCGCGTTTTTAACAATCATGGCGAGTTATTATTTAATCAAGGTGATGTAGAAGCCGCTCTTGATAGTTTTCAACAGGCTGAGAAATATTATAATGCCGATAACGATTCGATTGGTGTTATTGGTACACAGCTAAATTCTGCGCGCGCTTTACAAACGTTAGGATATTTTCTCCGTGCAAAGAGTATTCTCGAACAAGTCAAAACCTCACTCAGTCAGCAACCAGACTCAGAACTCAAGTTAACTGGACTAGTAAGCCTTGGTAATGTACTGCGAGTTATTGGTGACTATAAACGCGCGCTTTCTGTAATGAACTCTAGTTATCAACTAGCCATCGCAAATAAATTGACTTCACAAGCATTTGTAATATTACTTAACTTGGGAAAACTCGCAGAAGATCAAAATCAACCAACAACAGCTTTAGAATTTTATCAACAAGGCGCCGTCGAAGATAGTCCAGTTAGACTACAAGCTAGTATTTATTTGCTGAAAATATTAGTTCATTCAGGCAGCTACAACGAAGCTACTGAGATATTAAAACAAATTTATGCTATTTTACCCAGTTACCCACTCTGTCAAACTAAAGTTTATGCTCAAATCGAATTAGCAAGCGATTTGATAAAGATGAAAAGCTTGTATGATTCATTGTTATTATTGAGACAAGAGAAACAAGATTTTTTGATCGAAGCAGCAAAACTGTTGACAAACGCTTACAAAGATGCACAAACTTTAGGACATTTTCGTGGAGAGTCAATAGCTTTAGGACGTTTGGGAGGTCTTTATGAACAAACACAGCAATGGCAAGACGCAATTTCACTTACACAGCAAGCTTTAGATAAAGTATCACGAAAAGCAGGGGATATTACTTACCAGTGGGAATGGCAGCTAGGAAGAATTTGGAAAGCTAAAGGTAATATATTGGAAGCGATAAAACACTATAAAGAAGCATATCGAACTTTACAGTCATTGCGCCAAGATTTGGTAGGCATTAACCAGGATGCACAGTTCTCATTCCGTGAAAGCGTTGAACCTGTTTATCGAGAACTAGTAGATTTACTGTTGCAGGATGTTCCCGATGCTCCTTTAGAACAGCAGCAAGCTAATTTAATAGACGCGCGCTCTGCTATCGAAGCGTTACAAATGGCTGAACTGGCCAATTATTTTCGCCAAGCTTGTTTAAACAGTCAACCAATTTCAATTGAACAAATCGATACACAAGCTGCTGTTATTTATCCTATCATCCTCAACGACCGTATCGAAGTTATTCTCTCGCTTCCTAACAAACCTTTACGCCATTATGCTACTTTAATCGGCGCCGAACAAACGAAAACTTTGATTAAACAAATGCGTCACTCGCAAAGACGAACTTCATTTGAAAACGAACGATTAATCATTGCTCAAAAAATCTATACTTGGCTTATCAAACCTGCAATTGCTGATTTAACTCAAAAAAATATCAAGACGCTTGTATTCATTCTGGACAGTTCGTTCCGCAATATACCAATGGCTGCATTATACGATGGGCAACAGTATTTGATCGAAAAGTTTCAAATTGCTGTGGCGCCAAATTTGCAGTTATTCAAGTCCAAAGTTTTGTCACCCAATAAAATAAATATATTAGCAGGTGGAATTAGTATTGAAAACCAAGATTCCTCACCTTTACCTGGAGTTGAGCAAGAAATCAACTCTTTACGCGCTCTAGCTCCAACAAAAGTATTACTCAACCAAGATTTTACCATTAAAAATCTTCAAGCTAATTTAGAACATCCTTCGTATTCAGTTATACACATAGCTTCTCATGGTCAATTTAGTTCCAACTCCACACAAACTTATATCCAAACTTGGAACGAACAGCTTGATATTAACAGGCTAAATTATTTAGTTGGTAAGCGTAACTTAAAAGGTGTCGCTCCAATTGAATTACTGGTTCTAAGCGCTTGTCAAACAGCAAAAGGAGATGATTTAGCAGCTTTGGGAATTGCGGGGGTTGCCGTGCATTCAGGTGCCCGCAGCATTTTAGCATCGTTGTGGCAAATCAACGATGAATCGACGGCGTACTTTATGAATGTTTTTTATAAAGAGCTATTAAGAGGCGCCACAAAAGCAGAAGCGGTGCGTACAGCGCAAATTGAGTTACTTAGAAGTGATGAATATAGGCATCCTTATCACTGGGCAAGTTTTATACTAGTTGGCAATTGGCTATAGGGGATACATAATTGTGAATATATAAAAAAGTATACTCAAGGCGTATGGATTTTTTTGTAAAAGTATGCGGGTGCAGAGTCATGACAACCTGTTTGACAGCAATTGTATTACCATTACTGGCGCCAACGCTTGTTGGAGCAGTAACTCCGAATGGTGTGATTAATGAGAGTAGTAGTATAATTAGTGCTAGTTTTGAGCCACCTCCAAGAAAAGATGCTCCTCGTGGTGGAACCGCAGGTGGAGGTTCGCGTCCTTCAAGAGCTTGTGGGGATTCAAGTTTTAAAGCTAGAACGCCTAGGCTTACTGCTTTGAGTCCGGATAAGCATATGGGGTTATCGCATAGCAAGCATCCGGTTTTATACGTTTATTTACCAAAGACGAAGGCATCATTTGCAGAATTTAGCTTATTTGATACCAAAATGAATGGGGTTTATCAAATTAACATACCCATTACCAACAAAGAAGGAGTTGTTGCGATTAACTTACAACAGGCGCCAGCGCTTGCCAAAAATCAGCCTTACTACTGGTCATTTGCGTTGCCGTGTAACCCTGACGACCGCACAGAAGATTTGGTAGTCGATGGTTGGATTGAATACGTACCATTGAGTCAGAACTTGGAGCAGCAGTTAGTTTCGTCTTCTTCTATTCAACGTATCTCGCTCTATGCCAGAAATGGTTATTGGTACGATGCTGTCGCAACACTTATCGAACTTCAAGAAAAAGAACCAAACGATTTCCAACTTGCGAAAACTTGGAACGAACTGCTAACTTCCGTTGGTTTAAGTCTAAATATAATTGCAACGGCAAATTAGCTTCACACTTTTTAATTGCCCCACTTCCCCACTCCTCATTTATGCGGAAAAGGTTGAAAATACGAATTCTTTGGTGGCGTAGTGTTGAAATGACTGCTGTATTTACTACACTTGCTGTTATTGCACTCCAACTCACAGGCGCCTTTACTATGCTTGAATGTGCGATGTTAGACCATTGGTTCAGACTTCGCCCTTACGAGCCTATTGATAAGCGGATTGTAATTGTCACCATTAACGAGAAGGATATTTCTCATTTTAGAAGCTGGCCTATTTATGATGCAACGCTTGCAAAGTTACTTGATAAAATTAAGCAACAGCAACCAGCAGTAATTGGCTTGGATTTATACCGCAATTTACCAGTGGAACCTGGGAATCAGGAACTGTTGAAGGTATATGAATCGACGCCAAACTTGATTGGTATTCAAAAAGTCGTCAGCAATGCCAATGGACCTGTCGTTGATCCCCCACCGATACTCGGCGCTCGTAATCAGGTAGCAGCTTGTGATTTAGTATTAGAAAGCGACGGTAAAGTCAGACGCTATTTACTATCGATACGAGTCGATAGGGAAAACCGAACGTATTTAACATTAGGAGCAAAATTAGCGCTAACTTATTTAGAAACATTAAATATTAAACCAATCAGCGATGGAAAAGAGCAAGCGCTTTACCTGGGAAAGGCTAAATTTTTACCTTTGCAGGATAATGAAGGAGGTTTTGTGCGCGCGGATGTTGGTGGATATCAAATTTTAGCTAATTTCCGCAATTCACAACCTGGGGTGACAAAAATTCCAGTTTTAGATATCCTCGAAAACCGAGTACCTCCTGATTTGATGCAGGATAAAGTCGTCTTAGTCGGTTCAGTTGCAGAAAGTTTTAGTGAAAAATTTTACACTCCATATACACATGGTATAAACACAGCATGGTCGGGTGTCGAATTACATGCTGACTTAACGAGTCAAATTTTGAGTGCAGCATTAGATGATAGACAATTATTGCGAGGTATATCTGAACCACTAGGATGGTTGTGGATACTGATTTGGTCAAATGTAGGTGCTTTCCTAGGGTGGGAAATTAGACCGAAATTTGGACGAAAATCACAGCGACGCACACAATCTAATTCACTGTTGCTATTAATAACTATATTATTACCAAGCGCAATAGTAACTCTAGGAGCTAGTACTTACTCAATGTTTATTGCGGGATACTGGGTAACTTTAGTATCACCTTTATTAGGACTAGTAAGTGCTGCGTTTGTAAGTAGAAGTTATTTGTTGTTGCGTTCTATACAGCTTTCACATCAAAGTTTGAGTAATTACGCTCAAACACTAGAATTAAAAGTCAAAGAACGCACTCAGGAACTTATGGAGAAAAATATAGCGCTCGAAATTGCGAGACAAGAAGCTGAGTCTGCGAGCATTGCCAAAACTTCATTTTTAGCTAACGTTAGTCACGAACTACGTACTCCTTTAAATGCAATTCTCGGTTTTAGCCAAATTCTTGCGCGCGACGAGCAGTTAACATTAGACCAAAAACAGCATATTGAAATTATTAATCGTAGTGGTAAACACTTACTAGAGCTAATTAACGACGTATTGTCAATGTCCAAAATTGAAGCAGGTAGGACAATATTAGTTGAAAAAACCTTTGATTTGTATGCATTGTTAGATTCAATACACAAAATGCTGCAATTGCGTGCAACAAGTAAGAGTTTGGAATTCAAATTTGAATTTGTTGGCAACATCCCACAGTATATCAGTGCAGATGAAGGCAAACTGCGTCAAATTCTGATTAATTTATTAGGTAATGCGATAAAATTCACTACTCAAGGTAGCGTTACCCTGCATGTTAAATTAGTGGAAGCGCAAATTCCCCAATTACTTACATCACAATTGGCATCACCATTAAAATCAGCACAACAACCAAATACTCATACAAATCAATCACATTCTGCGTTTGACATACTTCGAGAAACTGTAAATCAGTATTTTTCAACAAAACAAACTGTTTTACCTAAAAACACATCTAAGAATATATCTATTGACAAATTTACGAAAAGGTACAAACTGTTTACGATTCCTCAGTATCGTCAACTATCTAAACTACAAAACTTATTTTCAAGAAAACAACAAATAGCTGATAATAATGAGAATAATAATAATATTAGTCAAGACATGAATGAACCAACAAATTTTCAGCGACTTGTGTTTGAAGTAACGGATACAGGTTCTGGAATAGAATATCAAGACCTTGATAACCTATTTAACCCTTTCGTTCAAACCCAACTTGGTCGTCAGTCAATGGAAGGAACGGGTTTGGGATTGGCAATTAGTCGAGAATACGTTAAGCTAATGGGTGGAGATATTGAAGTTAGCAGTGTTCTTAATCAAGGTTCAACTTTCTGTTTTGACATCAAGTTTAATTATGCCGCACATGTATTAATAGAAGATGTGGCGCCAACTTATCAGATTACAGGGTTAGCCAAAAATCAGCCAAGCTACCGTATCTTAATTGCTGAAGACGTAGAAGAAAATCGACTTTTATTATTGAAACTACTTTCTCCGATAGGTTTTGAGGTACGACAAGCTATCAATGGTAGTGAAGCAGTAGAAAATTGGATTCGTTGGCGCCCGCATCTTATACTTATGGATATGCGAATGCCAGTAATGGACGGTTATGAAGCTACGCAAAAAATTAGAGAGCTTGAACAAACCGAAAACAACCGATATAGTCATTACGAATCTCCAGACAACTTTCAACAACAACACCCTCATACTGTAATTATTGCTTTAACAGCAAGTACATTTGAAGAACAAAAAGAAGAGTTTATCAAAGCTGGGTGTGATGCTTTTGTCGGGAAACCAGTCAGTGAACAACTGCTTTACAATCAAATAGCCAAATATTTAAACGTTAAGTATACATACGCTGAATCTACAAAACACGAGCCAAAAATCAACAATAATCAACAGCCTCTAACACTCGAATTACATCCTGACTCACTTCAAATCATGTCTGAAGAGTGGATAGGTAAATTACATTACGCTGCAATATCTTTAAACGATGAATCAATCATCGAACTTATCAAAGATATTCCTGATACCTACGCTAGTCTTGCAGAAGCTTTGAATCATTTAGTTGATAACTTCCGTCTCGATATTATCGCCCAAAGTATTGAGTCTTATCGAGACGAACAAGAAACCCAGTTTCTATAATGTTGCAAATAAAGCTTGCCAGTCAATAATATCAGGGCGCCTGCCTTGATTAACCAACTCAAATATTTTGTTTTCGGTTTCTGTATAAGTCAGACATTCAACACAAGCTGCTGCCACATCTATACGACTCGTTTGTCCAACAACTTTATCACCTATATCAATCACTACACCTAATTTCCCTTGGGTACTAGCTTTGAGTAAAGTGTTGAGGTCATAGGAAGTGTAGGGGCCGTCAATTAATCTAACTGGACGAACAATAGTGTAGGGTAATCCAGATTTTATAATATTTTCCTCACCCTTTTGTTTGGCATCAAGAGCACCAAAAGCATTAAGTAGCGAAAACGGAAATTGATTTTTACGCAGAATACCACAAGAAGAGACATAAACGAACCGTTTTAAATCACGTGGCGCCGCATTTACCAAATTTGTAACACCAATATTATCAACTTGTTCAGGGCTATTTTTTGCTTTTTGCTTCAACTTTTGTGAGTCAAATAAAGCTTCAAACCAGTTCCAGTCAGACTCAAACTGCCACTTATCAGAAGGATATGCAGTTGTGCCTGTACAGCATATTATATATTTTACGCCTGCAACAGCCACTCTTAAAGACTCAGCTTGCCGAATATCACCAACCACAGCATCAACACGGTTATCAAACATTGTTTGTACTTTTTGCGGACTGCGGGTTAAAGCACGAACCGAGTAACCTTTTTCAAGCAACTTACCCACCGTCAACTGTCCCACACCCCCAGTGGCGCCAGTAACCAAAATCAAATCATCGGACGATATATTTACAGCAGCCATATCTTAACCTTCTCAAATAACACTTCAGTAGAATCACCGTTGCCATACTCATATTAATAAATTAACACAGCGTATAACAATATATCTTCTCTCTTTATGCTGAATTTATTTCAATCATCTTATTGCTTTGTATACAAAAGTAGGGTGCGTGACGCTACAAAGATTCTCAAACGAAGCGCAATTCTAGTAGCGTCACGCACCCAGCCAATTAATATATGAAATTAATTCGTAGAAATTACAGATAATACTTTAAAGAATAAAGACTGTATAAAACCCTTGCAAATACCCAAGTCAAGTGACAATAATAGAACATAAGATCAACGAGGTGCTTAACAGCATAAGCGTTAAAAGATTAAGCTATGACATTAAAAAACAGTATTCGCTGGGGAATAGTAACTGTTCCAGTTGCTGCATCATTGTTTATCAGTTTGGGTGAAGCGAAAGCTGCTGAACTAGGAGCAGCATCGAATTACAACGTGTTTGTAATAGGAGATGTTCAGCAGAAATTTACAGACATTGAAGGAAAGCTTGCTGCTGGTGGTAATATTTACTATGTTGGAGGAATTGGTAGCAGATTAGCATCAAACAGTGGTGATGTAGTCATTGCTGGTGGTGACTTAACGATGAGTAACGGGCAAGTGTATAATGGCAATGCTGTTTATGGTGGTGTTGCAAATGTAGCGGGCAACGTCGGTATACCTCAAGGACAACTTATAAAACTTGCCCCAGTTGACTTTAACGCAGCAGCAAACCAACTCCGACAACTTTCCATACACTTATCAACCTTAGCTCCAACAGGTAAAACAACGGTTCAACCTTGGGGTGGTATTGATCTATTGGGAAGCGTTACAAACTTCAACGTTTTCAACCTCTTGGGTGCAGATTTATCGAAAACCAACACTTTTAACATTAGCGCAGACCCAAACTCTACCGTTGTTGTCAATGTCAGTGGTAAAGACATTTCAATGCAAAACTTTGGATTTAATATTGCAGGTACAAACCGCAATAAAGTGCTGTACAATTTCTTTGAAGCTACTAATATTACCGCTAGTGGTATTGGTATTCAAGGAAGTATACTGGCGCCGCTTGCCAAATTCAACTTCAACAACGCACAAATTAACGGCAACGTAATTGTAGCATCTTTAGAAGGTAACGGTGAATCACACAATTACCTATTCGACGGTGACTTACCCGACATTCCCACTTTTGCAGAACCAAAATCAGTTCCAGAACCAGCTTCTCTTCTAGGACTAGGACTACTTGCTGGTATTGTAATTAAAAAACGTAATAACTGCAAAGCATAAATTTAAAGATGCTTCACTACGTTCGCTTGAAACAGTTTTTCGTTAAAATGCGTAAGTCCTATATATAAAAGGCTGGGCATTATTTAGGAAGACTAAAAAGAACACTTATGATACAAAGAAAGTAGAAATATCAAGGTGAGAAAAATATTAATAACTCTTTATTTTAATATTAAACCCCCTTGCAGGGGGGTAGGAGGTTAATAACTTGGAACTGAGGTATCTATTTCTTTACTCCAAGCTAAAATACCACCTTTAACGTTAGTACCATCAATTCCGGCATCTTTGAGGATACCAAGTGCTTTTGCGGAACGGGCGCCTGATTTACAGTGAACTACTAAACGATGACCATTTAGTAATTCTTTAACCTGACCAACACCTGCACCACTTTCAATGTCGGGCAAAGGTACTAGAACCGAACCTGGAATTTTGGCTATTTCGTACTCGTGGGGGTTGCGGACATCTAGCAACACAAAATCCTTGGCGCCACTATCGAGTAACTGTTTTAAATCTTGAACCGTCATTTCGGACATATCCATCTGCTGTTTAGCCTCCTCTGCAATAGCTTGTGGGATACCGCAGAACTGTTCATAGTCTATCAACTTTTCAATGACTGGACGCTCTGGGTTCGGACGCAGTTTTAATTCGCGGAATTTCATATTCAACGCATCGTATAATAACAGGCGCCCGCTAAGAGTAGTACCTTTGCCTAAAATAATCTTAACGGCTTCGGTAGCTTGAATAATACCAATGATTCCAGGTAAAATTCCTAGTACTCCACCCTCTGCACATGATGGCACCATTCCTGGTGGTGGTGGTTCTGGATATAAGTCACGGTAGTTTGGACCACCCTCGTAATTAAAGACCGTAGCTTGTCCTTCAAATCGGAAAATCGAACCGTAAACATTGGGCTTATTTAACAAAACACAAGCGTCATTCGTTAAATAGCGTGTGGGAAAATTATCAGTACCGTCAATAACAACATCATACGGACGGATAATATCAAGGGCATTTTCAGAAGAAATACGGGTTTCGTACAAATCAACCTGACAATAAGGGTTAATTTCATGAATCCGATTTTTTGCCGACTCAATCTTTGGTTTACCCACCCAAGACGTACCATGAATAACTTGACGCTGCAAGTTTGAAGTATCGACGACATCAAAATCAACAATACCGATGCGTCCTATCCCTGCTGCTGCCAAATACAACAACAATGGCGAACCTAGTCCACCCGTACCAATACACAATACACTAGCAGCTTTGAGACGTTTTTGTCCTTCCAAGCCAACTTCTGGCAAAATCAGATGGCGGGAATAACGTTCGTAATCATCCTTCGTCAGCTGCACTTCATCTAAATTTGGGTTCAGCATTTAACGCGCTTATCAATTCTTACAGGAGCGGATTTATTATCCTACCTAATTATGGTGACATCATTCAAATGTTTATTACCTATTATTTTGCATCCCAATACCACATCACAACCACCACACCCTATAAGGATACCGCTGGCGAATGATAGGTTTGACCCCTCAGTATCACGATTTTGCGTCATTTCCGGAAATGTAGAGACCTTACATGTTCGGTCTCTACACGCCTGTTTTCATGAAATGATGGGTACTACCCCCTATTCGCCAGCGGTATCCTATAAGGGTGAGGCTATATGAGCAAAGCCAGACGAGCGCAGGCTATGTAGTTAAATTTTGATGAGTTCCTCTTGAAACTTGTGGTTTTCGTCTAAATACCAACTTTTAATGTCAGCAACCTGTGAGTGTTGAACGGAAACAATAATATACGAATACTCTTGCCAAGCATACTCACGGT
Source organism: Calothrix sp. CBUCES-K 9914 (assembly GCF_059640475.1). Lineage (NCBI taxonomy): Bacteria > Bacillati > Cyanobacteriota > Cyanophyceae > Nostocales > Calotrichaceae > Calothrix > Calothrix sp. CBUCES-K 9914. Next base: position 20,703 of record NZ_JBXXZH010000094.1, on the reverse strand, counting down.
CAAATTCAGAAGGTATTGCTGGATTATCGGTGTGTGAGTGAAATATACCAATAATACTCAACTCTTCTTCGCGCGCTTGTTTTTGTGCCTGCAATAAATCTGATGGTGCTATTGTATACCTTCTATTCCGACTGTATTCTTGGTCATCACCGAATAAATCAGGAGTTTCCTGTGTATTCCAAGCGTTTTGTGTTGCGATAACTTTGACACACTGCTTGTCACTACCTAAAATTTCACCAACCAGAATACCACAGCACTCTTCTGGATACGCGCGTTCTGCGTGTGCGATCAGGACTTGCAGTTGTGAGTTTGTAAGTTGAATCATAGAAAAAGTACTACAACCTAAAACTTCTTATTTAATTTTTCGATTAAATCTTCTAGCATTTCCTTGATTTCTACTGCTCTGCTCACTAAACGGTCATACTCAACTATTGGTAACATTTGTAACTCATAACTGAGCAACAGAAAGTATTTAACTTCCGTAGCACTATCACGAGCTAACTCTAAATAATTAATCTTTTCTTCATTATCTTCTCTATCGTAGCCCTGAGCTATCTTAATTGGAATTGCAGAACAGGCCAAACGGATTTGCTGGGTCAACCCTAAAATTTCAGTTTCCGGAAAGTCCTGAGTTACTTGGTACACTGCCACCGTTAGTTCATGGGCTTTGTCCCATTCCTTGATTTCTCTAAAGTCTGTCATTGAGTCTATATACCTCCTAATTTTACTGATTCTAAATATTCAACAGATTTAAATAATATCCGAATATCTTAACAAATATTTAAATTAATATTGACACAATAATAACTTTTAATAATTTTGGAAACATATTTAAATTTAAAATTAAGTTTTAATTCAAAAAAACTTGATTAAATTAATTTTTTTTTAATGTTTTAGGATTTGACACGATTTACATACAACGTAGGGTGCGTAACGCTACGAAAGAATTTCAACGTAGCTATAAGGCTTGTAGCGTTACGCACCTGACTTTAATTATTTACGCGCGTTGGATGATTGTTATCGTTTATGGTGCGTTACGCTACAAGATTATTGCTTCGTTTAATGATTGTTATGGCGTTACGCACCCTACGTTTGTAAATTGTCACAATGTGTGAACATTTGTTGAAAGTGTTGTTTGTCAGGGAGTAACAGAAAATTGATACCAAAAAATCAAAAATGTTAAGTACTTGCTGTATTCGTTTTGGTGTCTTTGGCTGTTGGTATGAGTAAAAAATTTGCCACTATTGATGGGAATGAAGCGGTTGCTCGTGTTGCTTACCGTTTGAATGAAGTTATTGCAATTTATCCAATAACGCCTTCTTCCGCTATGGGAGAATGGGCAGATGCTTGGTCTGCAGTCTCCCATACGAATTTATGGGGTACTGTTCCTAGCGTTATTGAAATGCAAAGCGAAGCAGGCGCCATTGCTGCTGCACATGGTGCTATACTCGCTGGTTCACTAACAACAACTTTTACTTCTTCACAGGGGTTGTTGTTGATGATACCCAATTTATATAAAATCGCTGGAGAGTTAACGAGCGCTGTAGTTCACGTTGCTGCACGCGCGCTTGCGACTCATGCGCTATCTATATTTGGTGACCATAGTGATGTGATGGCAGTGCGCGCTACTGGGTTTGTCATGTTGTGTTCTGCATCTGTACAAGAAGCGCATGATTTTGCTTTAATAGCTCAAGCTGCTACTCTGAAAACACGAGTTAGCATCATGCACTTCTTTGATGGTTTCCGTACTTCCCACGAAGTCCAAAAGGTCGAATTATTACAAGATGATGATTTGAAGTCACTTATAGACGAAGATTTAATACTTGCACATCGTGCGCGCGCTTTAACTCCTGACCGTCCTGTGCTACGTGGAACTGCACAAAACCCCGATGTGTATTTTCAATCTAGAGAAGGTGCCAATCCTTACTATCAAGCTTGTCCAGATATTGTTCAGCAAGTTATGGATGATTTTGGCAAGCGTACAGGCAGATATTACAAAATATATGAATACCACGGCGCCGCAGATGCTGAAAAAGTTATTGTGATTATGGGGTCTGGATGTGAAACAGTACATGAAACTGTAGATTACTTGAACTTGCGTGGTGAAAAAGTCGGTGTCGTCAAAGTCCGGTTATATCGTCCCTTTGATGTACAAAAGTTTGTAGATGTATTACCTAGTACTGTAAAATCAATAGCTGTTCTCGACCGTACCAAAGAACCTGGAAGTGCAGGAGAACCTCTTTATTTAGATGTTGTTACCGCTATTTACGAAGCTTGGGCACTCAGCACTCCTAAGATAATTGGTGGTCGTTATGGGTTGTCTTCAAAGGAATTTACTCCTGCGATGGTGCAAGCTGTTTTCAATAACCTCGCGCGTACACAGCCAAAAAATCACTTCACAGTTGGTATTAATGATGATGTTAGCTATACTTCACTACTTTATGACACCAACTTTTCCACCGAGTCAGATAAAGTAGTTCGGGCAATGTTCTATGGACTCGGTTCAGATGGTACTATTGGCGCCAATAAAAACTCGATTAAAATTATCGGTGAAGAAACAGATAACTTTGCTCAAGGTTATTTTGTTTATGACTCCAAAAAATCAGGTTCAATGACGGTTTCCCACTTACGGTTTGGAACTGAAGCTATTCGTTCTACATACCTTATTGACAAAGCTAACTTCATCGGGTGTCATCAATGGATATTCTTAGAAAGAATTAATATTCTCAAAGACGCTGTTCATGGCGCCACTTTTTTAGTTAATAGTCCATATGACGCTAGTTCTGTATGGGAACATATTCCCGCAGGAGTTCAACAGCAAATTATCGATAAACAATTGAAGCTGTATGTAATTGATGCGAATAAAGTGGCTCGTGATAACGGAATGGGTAACCGCATTAATACTATCATGCAAGTTTGCTTTTTTGCATTAGCTGGTGTATTACCCCAAGACGAAGCTATCGCAAAAATTAAACAAGCTATTGAAAAAACTTACGGTAAAAAAGGTGCCGATGTTGTTCGTAAGAACTTAGATGCTGTTGATAACACCTTAACTAATCTTCAAAAAGTAGATATCCCCAATTTAACCCAAAGCCCAATCAAAAATCAAAAATCAAAAATCCCAAATCTTGTATCAGCGCCGCAATTTATTCGTGATGTCCTTGGTACAATGATGGTATTTGAAGGAGATAATCTACCTGTTAGTGCGTTACCTGCAGATGGTACTTTCCCAACGGGTACAGCAAAATGGGAAAAACGCGACGTTGCTGAAGAAATACCTGTATGGGATACAGACGTGTGTATTCAATGCAGTAAATGCGTTATAGTTTGTCCTCATGCAGCAATACGCAGTAAAGCTTATGATGCAAATGAATTAGTTAAGGCGCCTGTAAGTTTCAAGTCAACGAACGCTAGGGATAAAGACTTTGCTGGTCAGCAGTTTACTATACAAGTGGCGCCATCCGACTGTACAGGATGTGGTATTTGTGTTGAAGTTTGCCCAGCTAGAAACAAAACCCAACCAGAACGCAAAGCTATAAACATGGAACCACAATTACCTTTGCGTACACAAGAATCTGAAAATTGGGATTTCTTTTTAAACTTACCACTACCTGACCGTACTAAACTCAAATTAAACCAAATTCGTCAGCAGCAACTTACTGAACCCTTGTTTGAATTTTCTGGTGCCTGTGGAGGATGCGGTGAAACTCCCTATTTAAAACTATTAACACAGCTATTTGGCGATAGAGCGATGGTTGCTAACGCTACAGGATGTTCATCTATATATGGAGGAAACCTGCCAACAACACCCTGGACAAAAAATGCCGAAGGTCGAGGTCCAGCTTGGTCGAATAACTTATTTGAAGATAACGCCGAATTTGGCTTTGGTTTTCGTCTATCGTTAGATAAACACGCAGAATATGCAGCAGAGTCACTCAGAAAATCTGAAGAACTACCTCAAGACTTAGTAGAGTCTATTTTAAACGCTCCCCAAAACACCGAAGCTGATATATATGACCAACGCGCGCGGATAGAATTATTAAAGCAGCATTTAACAGAAACAAGTAATCTAAAATTGCTAGTTGATTATTTAGTTCGTAAAAGCGTTTGGATAGTAGGTGGTGACGGTTGGGCGTATGATATAGACTTTGGTGGACTTGACCATATACTTGCTAGCGGACGTAACGTTAACGTTTTGGTTATGGACACAGAAGTGTATTCTAACACGGGTGGACAATCATCAAAATCAACTCCAAAAGGCGCCGTTGCAAAATTTGCCGCAAGTGGTAAACCTGCTGCAAAAAAAGACTTAGGATTAATTGCGATGACCTACGGTAATATATATGTAGCCAGCGTTGCTATGGGCGCCCGTGATGAACATACACTCAAAGCATTTTTAGAAGCAGAAGCATACGATGGTCCATCATTAATTATTGCTTACAGTCACTGTATAGCACACGGCATCAACATGACTACAGCAATGAACCACCAAAAAAACTTAGTCGAGTCAGGACGCTGGTTGTTATATCGCTACAACCCCGACTTACTAAAACTTGGTAAAAACCCCTTGCTGTTAGACATGCGAGAACCCAAACAACCAATAGAACACTCAATGTATGCTGAAAACCGTTTCAAAATACTTTCCCGTTCCAAACCAGAACTGGCCAAACGTTTACTTAATGAAGCACAAGCAGAAGTTAACGCGCGTTGGAAAATGTACGAATACTTAGCAGCAAGACAACTTGAAGAACTCAAATAATTCCTCTGTTACTCTGTGGTGAGATAAAATATTTTGACCACAGAGTATATAGAGGTATATCTATATATAGAGGTGCCTACGAACAAATTACTTGATGCTCGATACAAACAGTGCGGAAAATAAAGCGTAACCACTGAGAAATATAACAGTCGTAAACATGATAGACCCTCCACTTTCAGGAAAGACAGTGTATGAATATATACGTCTTAATTTTACTGACACTAACAAGTTGTTAACATCTGCTGAAAAGAATATTCTTTTACACAAGCTTTTGCGCTTGTTAACATCATGTATGGCTGACGATACATTTTATAATATACCATTTTATATAAATTATTTTTCTGTTTTTTTCATATCATACTTTCCCACTCCATTGTCAAGAAAAGTAACGGAATCATAATTATTATTTATCGTAGTAAAGATTTGAGTCCTTCCCAGTATTTATACTTACACCCAAATCACTACTAAATATTAAATTCAATATAATTACCAATGCCAAATAGCTTTGCACAAGTCATACTAAATATGCAAATGATAGTTTCCTATGCAGTCACAAACAAACTAAATAATTAAGCCATAGCATACATTTACCTTGCTTGATTTGAATTTAAGCAAGGTATTTACTCATGATTATATACAGTATTTAATAGTATGAGGTTAAAATATTTATTTTATATATTGCAATAGTGTTAATCTAACAGTATCATCTAATATTAATGCCAAAGATATAAACTTATTTGGCACAAGTTATATTAACTTAGACAACTCCCTCATCACTACCAATAAAGCAAAACGGCAAAATATTACTAATCGGCGCCGAAAATTATTTTACAGAATCTAATTACAATAACTTCAAAACTTGTGTAATACAATAGTATTATTCTTTCTTTGCGAACTTTGCGGTTAAATAAAATAAACCGCAAAGCACGCAAAGGACGCAAAGTGAAAGAAGTTAACTGGTTGATAGACCAAGATATATTTGACCGTCATGACGAGTTTTTAGAAGAGTTGACCAAACAAGGGTTTACGTATCAGCAAACAACGTACCTTAAATATATTAGTACAGGCGCCTATGATTTTTTCGCCCAGGACGAATGTGTTATCTTTCGAGGAACGTTAAATTTAGGTCGCAACATATTAAAAACTTCTTGGATACCCGGCGCCTATCTCGACGAGAAAAATCTACGCTGTACTACATATTATAACTAAACAATGCAAAATAAAAAACTCTTGCTTACATAACGTTGCTCTGATGAGGTCATTAGTAATGACTCTTTACTATTCGATGAATACTAGGTAACTGTTCGCAAATACCTGCTATACATAGATTTGCACGTTTCATGAGTGAGCAAATTAGAATTTAAAGCATAAAAAAATCGCACTACTAGAAATTACGGTTGTTTTCATTTATACATTCAGTCTTTTTACTTAATGTCTGAACGTTTGATTTGAGTAAGGCTCAATTCAACTCGATATTTCAGTATAATTACGATAATCAATTAATTTTAAATATACTTATTAATTTACTTGTGGAAAATTTTTATTAGTAAATTTATTGAAAATTTTATTTTTAACAATAAAGCTTTAAAATAATTATTCAATATTCTTATATACGTACAATAAATACTGAAAAATTGAAGGTTAGAATAAAAGTAAATAATAACTATAGACAACGCCAAAGAAATAAAATTAGAACTGTGACATAACACAAACGATTTTGATTTATGAGGAACATGAACGTGAATAAGAATCTATTAACTGGTTTATTTGCTGCGACAACAATTACTGGAATGCTTGTTAACACCACACCAGCAAGCGCAATTGCTGCTACACCAGAGACTGTAAATGTTACTGCATCACCCGAAATCAAAAGTAGAAATGAGGCGCCTTCCTACTTCAAAGATAATTTGCAAAATATGCGTGATTTTGTAGGTAAGGAAGCACGTCAACTTGACCTAAAAACAATTAACGCTCAAAAGGTAGACCTTTCCAAATTTATTTTGCAGGAAGACCATAACGTTAATGTCTTTTTTCTTGGTGAGACAGCAGGTGGGTATCGTAACCGTTTAGATTACAAGTCAACCTTTGGTAACACAACCAACACAGGTAAACTTTTCGGCGATACTTCTTGTAGCACTACAGATAATATTGCTAACTTTAGCTCTTTCTGTGCCAACCCCAACGAAGCTCTGGCAAATAAGACAAAGACAGATAAACCTTTGAATGTCGGTGACTGGGTAAGTATCGGTACTCAAAAAGCTGGTACTCAGTTAGACTTTTTATTACTTGCGAATGATATTAACGGTGGAATATCTGGTACAAGCGTATTGAACCAGCAAAATACGAAAGGCATTTGGAGTTTAAATGATAAACTCAACCCAGATGGTTTGCAGCACGCAATGGCATACTATTTTAACGACTTGTTAGTTGTTGGCTTTGAAGATTTGTGGGGCGGTGGTGACAAAGATTATAATGACACTGTTTTTGTAATCGATGTTGGTAAAAATAATGCTCGCGCGCTTGCTGGTATTCAAAGTGTACCTGAACCAACTGGTGGCGCCGCATTGCTTGGTATTGGTGTAGTTGGCTTACTCAAATCACGGCGCCGTCACACTGGTAAAAATGATAGCACAAAATCCATCTAATTTTAGCTTAATTTGATGATAAATTATTGTACTTGAAAGTAATATATAAATTTATACCGCTTTAAAATTAATTAAAGCGGTATGTTTTACTGAGTACGAAATAAAACCTTTACTTCTTAGCGATAACCCAAATCGCGTGAACGATACCAGGAATGTATCCAAAAAGCGTCAATAGTATATTAATCCAAAAATCTATACCTATACCTACTTGTAAGAATACACCCAATGGGGGTAAGAAGATAGCACAGATAATCCGAACTAAATCCATTTACATTCTCCTTTGTATTGATGGCGCCCTGAATAATAAAGCAAACCATCTAACTTGTTATATTTACAAGCTTAATATCAACACGAGTGAATGTGATTCCGAATTTTATTCGGTAAACCGTACTAAATTGTCGTATGAATAGCTTTTTACCCACCACTAATTTTAGCTTTATAGCCCATTTTGATTAGAATATCGAGAATTTTTTGCTTGTGTTCACCTTGTATCTCTATTTCATTGTCTTTTAATGTTCCACCTGTACCACACTGCGTTTTTAGCTGTTTCAATAAAGCTTCCAAAGTTTCCGGTTTGGCTTGAAACCCAGTAATGACGGTGACAGTTTTACCCTTACGTCCCGCACGGGTCGCTTGTACGCGCACATTTTGCTGGTTAGGTGGTAATTCCTCAACGGGTCGCTCAAACGCTGCTGAGTTCCTACCATCACCAAATTCACGCCAAGCAAAACCGCTTTCATTTGAATTTCCTTTCTTTGCCATAAGTACCGAGTAGAAATTTACCCTGATTATATCTTGATTTATGACTGCACAGATTTATTCAGATTTGGGTGGAGTACTTTTTGTAGGGTATATAGTAATGTTTGGGTTGTAAAGGGTTTGGGTAAAAATTCTTGTATATTGATACTTCGATTATAAGCATTACTCAAATTTGATATTAATCCGCTCATGGCAATTATTGGCGCCTGCGGATTGATACGTTGTAACGCTTGAATTGTAGTATGACCGTCCATAGATGGCATCATTAAGTCTATTAACACTAAATCTATATCATTTTTGTACTGAGCAAAAATTGTAAGCGCTTCAACTCCGTCTTTGGCAGTAATAACTTCGTAATTATGGCTTAAAAGCGTTGTTTTAGTAATTTCACATATTGCAGTTTCGTCATCTACTACCAAAATTAATTCGCCGTTCCCATTTATTAGTTCTGCGTGAATGATTTCTTCGGGTTGAGGCTCTTGATTACTTGGTAGGTATACTTTAAATATGCTTCCTTTTCCTAACTCGCTGTTAACATTCACAAAACCACTATGATTTTTAATAATACCTATTGCTGTAGATAATCCTAAACCTGTTCCTTTGCCTACTTCTTTGGTTGTAAAAAAGGGGTCGAAGATACGGTCTATTATATTTGGTGCAATTCCAGTTCCGGTATCGGCGATAGTAATCATAACATATCGTCCCACCCCGGCATCCATATACATACGAGCATAAGCAGCATCAACAAAAATGTTTTCGGCACCTATTTTGAGCGTACCTCCATCAGGCATTGCATCACGAGCATTGACTATTAAGTTCATCAGTACTTGATGGATTTGCGTTGCGTCTGCAAAAATAGTCCAAAGGTTAGATGCTATATTAGTATGGGTTTGAATAGATTTTGGAAAAGTTCTTTCAGCTACCTGTGCCACATCTAAAAGTAAGTGCCCAACTTGAACTAAACTATGACTTCCTTCTACTCCTCGACGAGTAAACGATAAAATCTGTCTCACTAAGTCAGCACCTCGCTTGGCACTGTCTTCCAAAATTTTTAACAGTTGTCGAGTATTATTATCAAGGTCGGGAAATTTTAAAGGCAATAGTTGAGCAACTGCTAAAACTGGAGTCAGAATGTTATTGAAGTCATGAGCAATACCACTGGCAAGGGTTCCGACACTTTCTAACCGTTGGGCACGTAAAAACTGCGCTTGAAGCTGTTTTTTCTCTGTAATGTCCGTGCTAACATTTAGAATAAATTTCGGGGCACCATTACTATCGCGCATTAAAGTCCAGCGACTCTCAACAATAATATCTTTACCGTCCTTTGTCACCTGCGATAACTCACCCTGCCATTTACCTTCCGTTACCACCATTGACAACATAACATCAAATGGCAAGTCTTTATCTTTTCGATATAAAAGTGAAACGGCACTTTTGCCAATAATTTCCTCTGCTTTCCATCCATATAAACGTTCAGCACCTTTATTCCAATACGAAAGCTGGTGTTCTAAGTTTTGAACGCAAATGGCATCGGTAGCAACGTCTAACAAAGCAGCTTGTTCACGAATTTGTTGTTGAGCTTGTTGTAAAGCTTGTTCTGCAATGTAACGTTTATTGCGCTCCTGTGCTTCGCGTAACTCTCGCTCGACCGCAGGAACTAAACGAGCTAAATTACCTTTAATTAAATAGTCGGAAGCTCCAGCTTTCATTGAGGCGACAGCAGTATCTTCTCCAATAGTGCCAGAAATAATAATAAACGGCAAATCTAACTTTCGACTTTGGAGAATATTTAAAGCTTCTGGAGCGCTGAAAGTTGGCATACTATAATCTGCAATTACAATATCCCAAGGCTCTTCTAAAACGGATTGCATTGCATCACGAGTATCAACTCGAACATAATCGAGTGTATAGCCACCTCGACGTAGCTCTCGCAAAGTAAGGAGAGTATCATCTTCCGAATCCTCAACGATGAGAACACGTAGGTGAGTGTTCATTTTGTAACCTCGAAATATTAATGAGCTAAATGGGGGGTACTTCATTCATTAATAACCAGTACATCCCCAATTGTCGAATTGCATCTGAAAATTGGATGAAATCGACAGGTTTACGAATGTAACTGTTGCACCCCAAACTATAACTATCGATTAAATCTTGTTCTTCGTTAGAAGTAGTTAAGACCACCACCGGCAGGAGCTTGGTACGTTCATCTTCTCGTAAACGACGCAATACTTCAAGCCCATCAATCCTGGGTAGCTTCAAATCTAATAAAATCACTGTTGGTTTGATATTAATATTCCGTCCTGCAAAAATGCCTGTACCGAACAAATAATCTAAAGCTTCAACTCCGTCATGGGCAACCACAATTTCATTACCAACGTGGTGACGTTTGAGCGCGCGAATTGCCAGTGCTTCATCATCAGGGTTATCCTCTACCAAAAGGATACTTTTGTTTGCACTCACATTCATGCTCCTGCCTCTTCTTCTAAAGTAAAATAAAACGTTGCTCCTTGTCCAACAGACCCTTGTGCCCACACTCGACCACCATGTCGGTGGATAATTCGCTGTACGGTAGCTAGTCCAATTCCGTTACCTGGAAATTCTTGCATTCCGTGCAACCGTTGGAAGGGTCTGAATAATTTATCACTATACGTCATATCGAAGCCCACACCATTATCTCGAACGAAGTAAACTGGGATGCCGTTTTCCTGTAATGTTCCCCCAAACTCTATTTTGGCTTGGTGGCGCTTATTCGTAAATTTCCAAGCATTGTTTAATAAATTTTCTAACAAAACTTGTAATAAATTACTATCCCCTTGAGCGAACAAGCCCGTTTGGATAGTAAACTCCACCTGTCGAGAGTCGTGCTGTAAATTATTGCAGACGCCACTAGCTAACAAGCTTAAATCTACAGTTTCCATCCGCATCTCGCTGCGCGTGACTCGTGATAAAGTCAATAGGTCATCGATTAATTGCCCCATCCGTTGAGTTGCAGCTCGAATACGACGCAGATAGTCTTGTCCTGTTGTGTCCAATTGGTCGAGGCAGTCTTCGAGTATTGCTAAACTAAATCCATCAATACTGCGTAGAGGCGCCCGTAAGTCGTGGGAAACTGAATAGCTAAAGGCCTCCAATTCTTTATTTACTGCCTTCATCTCAATAAGAGCTTTTCGTAAACCCTGATTTAAACCTTGCACACGTTGCTCGGCTTTCATTCGCTCTTCCACTTCGACTCGGAGTTCTGCCATCAGTTCTAGGTGCTGTAATGCAACCCCCAAATGATTACCAATTTGACTAACAAATTCAATCTCAACTAAGTGCCACTGCCGTGGCGCCTGACATTGATGGATACAAAGCAGTCCCCAAAGGTTTTCACCGTTTAGAAGTGGCACAATTAAATTTGCCCGAACCTGAAATTGAGAAAGTACTTTAATATGGCAGTCGCTTAACCCAGCATTATAAATATCGGCAACTGCTTGAATTCGTCCATACTGATAACTAACGGCAAACTGCTCGCCAAAACAGTGGTCATGAACTTTTTGTGCAATAGCTGACTTAAAAGCAGGGTCAACGTCCTCAGAAACAAATTCTCCGTCATTCCAACCTGAGTCAGGATAAAAGCGGAACACACCTACACGGTCTGCTTGCAAAAGCTGACGAACCTCAGTAGCTGTCGCTTTAAAAATTGTTTCCAACTCTACAGGTTCGCGTAAACGGGTAATGACGCGCAGTAGCGTTTTTTGCCGTTCTACCTGAAAATAAGCTCGATTAATTTCCTCCTCTAAACCCTGAACTTCACCTGCTACAATTTCTTGTACCTCCAAGAAAGCCGTTTCATCACGACACAAGCTTCGCAACCTTGCTAATTTTTCTGGGTTCATTTTTGTAGGGTGCGTGAAAGCCATTACACTCTACAAATATAACGAAAAATCAAACTGCTTTCACGCACCATCTTGTATGTAAATCAAATCTGGCGCCCGTATATGAGTCACAGATGGTGCGTGACGCTACTAGTTCCTAATATAATTGAGTACTTTTTGGTAGCGTCACGCACCCTACAATTGCTGGGTTCATTTGATATGTAAATCACATCTGGCGCCGTTTTGTCTACGAAAAACCAAAATAAACATCAGTTTATCAGGAGACTAAATTGCCTATAATTAGGTACGTTCTGTAATTGCCTGTACTAGCCGTGACCATAACACCTCAACACCTTACCCTAACTACACAGCGACCAGATGCTCTTGGACGTTTTGGACGCTTTGGTGGTAAGTATGTACCCGAAACATTAATGCCAGCTTTGTTTGAACTTGAGACTGCATATCAACAGTATCGCAATGAGCCAGGGTTTCAAGCTGAGTTACAACAATTATTGCGTGACTATGTTGGACGCGCGACTCCATTATATTTTGCTGAACGTTTGACAAAGCATTATGCTCAAGATAATTCAGCGCCGCAAATTTACTTAAAGCGTGAGGATTTAAATCATACTGGCGCCCATAAAATTAATAATGCGTTAGGTCAAGTACTATTAGCTGTGCGTATGGGTAAAAAGCGCATTATTGCAGAAACAGGCGCCGGACAACACGGTGTAGCAACAGCGACTGTGTGCGCTCGATTTGGATTGGAGTGTATTGTATATATGGGCGTTCATGATATGGAACGTCAAGCTTTGAACGTATTTAGAATGAAATTAATGGGCGCCGAAGTTCGTCCAGTTGAAGCAGGTACAGGTACACTCAAAGATGCGACATCTGAAGCAATTCGCGACTGGGTGACAAATGTAGAAACAACGCATTATATACTCGGTTCAGTCGCAGGACCTCATCCATATCCAATGATGGTTCGCGACTTCCATACTGTAATAGGACAAGAAACACGCGCGCAAGCAATGGAAAAATGGGGTGGTTTACCAGATATTCTAATTGCGTGTGTAGGTGGTGGTTCTAATGCAATGGGACTGTTTCACGAATTTATCGATGAGAAAAGCATTAGAATCATAGGTGTTGAAGCGGCTGGTTTTGGAGTCGATACAGATAAACACGCAGCAACTTTGACAAAAGGTAGAGTTGGGGTACTGCATGGGTCGATGAGTTATTTGTTGCAAGACGAAGAAGGACAAGTAATTGAACCACATTCAGTTAGTGCAGGTTTAGACTATCCTGGTGTTGGGCCTGAACATAGTTTTCTTAAAGATACTGGACGTGCGGAATATTATAGCGTTACTGATGCCGAAGCACTCGAAGCATTTCAGCGTTTATCACGTCTGGAAGGTATTATTCCAGCATTGGAAACATCTCACGCTATCGCTTATCTTGAAACCTTATGTCCCCAACTAACAGGTAGTCCCCGCATCGTTATTAACTGTTCCGGACGTGGTGACAAAGACGTACAATCAGCAATAAAATACCTACACATATAATACAAATATACTTAGCCTGCGTAGGCAGTCTTTGTTCGTATAGCCTCACCATTATATGGTGTGAGGCTATATGGTGTGAAACGCCGTATATAAGGGGGTTCAAACATGGCATGTACAATTGACGTTAATCTACCACAGCAATCATACGAAATAAAAATAGCACCATCTACTCTCGATAACATCGGTGAGTACATGAGTAAATTAAAGCTTGGTAAAAAAGTCTTAGTAGTATCAAATCCAACAGTTTTTGAATTGTATGGGCAACGAGTGGTCAATTCACTAAAAGCTGCTGAGTATAATGTTTTTACTTGTATACTTCCCGATGGAGAGAGCTATAAAAATTTAGACTCTGTACAAAAAATATACGATGCTTGTGTGGAAAATCGCTTAGAACGGTCTTCAACACTTCTTGCTTTGGGTGGTGGTGTTATTGGTGACATGACTGGGTTTGCAGCTGCAACTTGGTTACGTGGTATAAACTTTGTTCAGGCGCCGACAACACTATTAGCAATGGTAGACTCCTCTATTGGAGGAAAAACAGGTGTTAACCATCCTAAAGGTAAAAACTTAATTGGCGCCTTTTATCAACCACAGTTTGTTTTAATAGACCCAGAAGTACTAAAAACACTACCCGACCGTGAATTTCAAGCGGGTATGGCAGAAGTGATTAAATATGGTGTAATTTGGGACGCGGACTTTTTTGCCCAAATGGAAGCAACCACACATTTAGATAGTATTAACTCAATAAGTCCCGAATTGTTGGAAACCATACTAAAACTATCATGCCAAGCAAAAGCCGATGTAGTTGGTGAAGATGAAAGAGAAACTGGACTACGAGCAATTTTAAATTACGGTCACACTATTGGACATGCTGTGGAAAGCTTAACCGGATACACTCAGTATATTCACGGGGAAGCAGTCGGTATTGGAATGGTAGCAGCAGGAGAGTTAGCAGTAGAACTAGGAATGTGGAGTCAACAAGAAACTCAACGGCAAAATAATGTTATTGCCAAAGCTGGTTTACAAACTTATTTACCCAAAGACTTAAATATCGACGCAGTTATTGATGCACTACAAGTAGATAAAAAAGTCAGAGACGGTAAAGTGAGATTTATTTTACCTACACAAATAGGCAAAGTCGAAATCACCGATAAAGTTCCAACTGATACAATTCGTCGCGTATTACAAAAAATATAGCCAAAGAAATCCGGTTTATAAACAAACCGGTTCACTTAAATAATTTATTATCATCTTTTAATTCGTTTGACCGGAACATTTATTTGCTAAGTTAATGAACATATAATGAAACGTGCGTAGTCAGAAATTAGTAACCTAATACCAATTTTTTGTGAAGCTGCATAGAAACGATACTTATATAGCAAGGCTTTTAGCCAACTGATTATGTGTAGCTTCGTATTAAAATGGTATAAAACTTTTCCTGATGTGACTAGTAAAACTCATTTATATATAGGTCGAGTAGTTAACTGTAGCTTATTGGAGTAGAAGGTCATGATTAAGAACGAAACAGAATTAGCAATGGCTAAAGAGCAAATGAATCAAATCATTGCATCAAATTCAGATACAGATAAAATATTGCTGCAAAAACTTGAGATAAAAATTGCTGAATATGAAGCGTTAGTAACTCATAACCCTGAAAACCCAATACTTTTGGAACTAGAAAATGCGGAGCAAATATCTGATTTGCCGATTAAAGCTAGTATAGCCTTTAAGATAACTCCACAAGAACTGGCAAAAATTTGTGAATCAGAAGAGCATGAAAATCATCATGAAACTGACTATGCATCTGAGTTTGTCAAAGTCATGAAGATTTTAGGAGTACAATTAATCGATGATTTATTTTTCGTTGCGAAGATGAGCAATGAATTAAAGCAGAAGCTACAATTTTTGCGTATGCACGAAAGTTTATATACCAGCGTTCCCCAACCAGCCTAAATTTCCTCATCAACCTTGATAAAGCATTTGAGGGTGGACGCTTTTGTTCACCCTTTTATTTTTCTTTACTTGTAGGTTGGGTGGAGGCTTTGCGGAACCCAACAAAATCTTATCTTTACTAGAAGAAAATCAAGAAGAGTTCTCAGATTCATTGTGGCATTTCCCACGGGTAGCAAGTTACAATTTGTCCATCGGGCATAATAGTGTCTTCCAAGACGGCATCCTTGATAGCGTCATCCACAATAGCTCCCCTAAGATTAGCACCACGCAATTGAGTATTTTCCAAGATGGTATCTCTAAGATCGGCTTCAGTAAGGTCGGCATCAAGCAAACCAGATCCATATAAATTAACCCCTTGCAGATTGGCTCTTCGGAGCTTAATACCAACCAAATTAGATTCGCTCAGATCAGCATCAGTCAAATTAATCTCACTCAGGTCGAGACCACTCAAGTTGACCCCAATTAAATTAATGCCTATAAAGTCTCTTTCCCCTTTCTCATACCTTTCTAACAAATCTTCGACATCCATACACTTATAAGCGGTTTATATCGGTTGATAGTAAATTTATGCTCTATAATTACCTATTGACGTAATAGGCTATTTTTAGCATAATGGTTATTAGATGGATAGAAATCAAGAAAAACCTCTCAAATCTATTGCAAGCGCTTTGGATGATTTAAAGGAGTTCCCTGAAGATGTACAAGATGTAATGGGTTATGCTCTTGATTTAGCACAACATGGTCAAAAACATCCCGATGCAAAACCTTTGAAAGGTTTTTCTGGAGCGGGTGTTTTGGAAATTGTAGATAATTTTGATGGAGATACCTATAGAGCTATATATACAGTGAAATTTGAAGGTGTTGTTTACTTACTACACGCTTTTCAGAAAAAATCAAAACATGGTATTGCGACATCAAAGCAAGATATAGATTTAGTTAAAAGAAGGTTACAAAAAGCTCAAGAAGATTATTTACAAGAAATAAATCAAAGAGATGAAACAGAAAATGAACCAAGAAGATAAAGTTACTGCTAGCAGTGGAAATGTATTTAAAGACTTAGGTTTGCCTAATCCTGAAGAAAGATTATTGAAAGCTCAACTAGCACGTAAAATTAGCGAAGCTATCAGTAAATTGAGTTTAACACAAGCTCAAGCTGCCGAAATTATAGGTATTGACCAACCAAAAATCTCTCTATTAGTTAGAGGTAGATTAAGCGGTTTTTCAACTGATAGATTATTAGTTTATCTTAACAAATTAGGTAGCGATATTGAGATTAAAGTAGGAGAGCCGCAACTTGAAAAAATTAAAAAACAAGAATTAGCTCGTACAACTGTTGTTTGTTAATTATTAAAAAAATTATTCTAACTGTCATATAATATGCTTAAACCAGCTTTAACAATGGTTGTCATTGCAACCAATACGGTACTTTTAACTACACCGTGCGCGAATGCGTATCAGTTCTTTAATAACCGCGATAGTTGGAATAATGCGGTACAAGGCAAACAAATTGTTACTGAAGATTTTAAAAATAATGGATTTGTAACTGAGGATACTGTTTTTAACAGTGGATTCAAGTATGCAGATTCTGGATTTCTTGGCGGCGCCAGAGTATCTGATAATAGTTTCAATACCTTCGCCAGATTTCGGAGTCATAACGTAGCATCAACGCTTCTAGAATTAAGGCTTTTTCGTATAAGAGAAATAAGCGCTATAATTTCCAGACTAGTTAAAAACTCTGTCCCGTTATTCCACACCGGGTTTTTAGATTCAAAACCTTGGTGTATAAGGACTCTGAGGTCAGCGTATAGCAGACAGATTCAATATTTTGTTTGACTTGAAACACTGACGGCAAAAGTATTTTTGCCAATCATATTTTTGGCGAAGGTATTGAGTTTACAAGTGGGTTTTGGATTTCCGGGAAGTTTGGAAGAGTTTGCTTTTCCTAACCCTGTTACGGCATTTGGGTTTAATTTTACTGTCAATAAAGACAAATTTATACTCGAAGACCAGAAAAGTTTTGGTAGCGTTAATTTGGGTAATTCTGGTGACTCAGGCTTTTTTGGAGTTTTAGTAGGTGCAGAGGCGCCTATATCTGGTTTTAGAACAATAAGCCTCGGAGAAATTGGTACTAACACCATTCGCAACTTCAGCTTTACTCCAAATGCTGTTGCTATTCCAGAAAACAATAACATATTTAGTCTGGCTGTTCTTAGTCTCTGCGCTCTTTGTGTCTCTGTGGTGAAAAACTCTTTTACCACAAAGGCACAAAGGACACAAAGGAAGAGTAATTATATGTAATTAATTATTCCTACAACACCTGCAGCGACTAATGGAACAGTTAAATTATCCGTTCCATGTGGAGAAACTCCTTCAACAATAGTCGCGGCGCCTGCACTTAGTAAAGAAGCTAAAACTATTTTCCACATTTCCCAGACTTGAGAGTCGGGAGTTAAAAACGAACCTGGTAGAATCTTTAATACTAAAAAAACAGCCAAGGTTGTAACTATAAACATTACACCCGAACCTTCCCATGACCTGATACTTTGTCCACATTGATATTTGTGTGTACCATAATATTTACCAATTAATGCAGCGAGTGCATCACCCCAAGTCATAGACATTACACCAGCTACGGCAATAGGTACAAGGTCTATCGAAGATGGGCGCCAGTATACTGCAAATAATAGCGTTACCGAAATTGCGAAATATATAGTTCCTGGTGAAGAGTTGGAAGCATCCAACGCGCGGATTACTTTATAACGATACAAAAGGGAATTAACAAAAATAAACGAAGCAAAAGGAATTATTCCAATTTGCCAAGAGTCAAACAGCGCTAAAACACCAAAAACCCACATGCCGGCGCCGATATGTACAAGTTTGCGCGTTATATCAGGCTTTATGTCAAAAAATCTTTGTAAAACTTCACCAGTTGCCAACAACGTTATCGCGTAAACGTAAGAAACAACAAGACCAATCAAATTATTATCTGTCATAGTTAAAATTTTTTCTCTATTTGGTTGTAATATATTCCATCGAGCGGTACAATCTCCCTTTATCTAATGCAAATGTTCTAAACAAAAAAAAGTGACCACAACTCGTATTCTTGCCTTATTTAACCAAAGTGGAGGAGTTGGTAAAACAAGTTTGACTATGAACTTGGGATACCACCTTGCACAAAAGAAAAAAAACCGTGTCCTACTTGTAGACATGGACCCACAGGCAAGTCTGACTACTTTTATGGGAGTAGACCCAGATTCTCTCAACAAAACTGTATATGAAGCAATTGTTGGAGAACAAGACTTACCTATATATCCCGAACTCATTCATGATATGTCACTGGCGCCTGCCAATATTAACTTGAGTGCGGCAGAACTCGAATTAGTTTCTGCTTTAATGCGGGAAATGCGTTTGAAAGACGCACTTGAACCAATTCTAGATAATTATGATTACATTTTGA
Organism: Calothrix sp. CBUCES-K 9914; assembly: GCF_059640475.1. NCBI lineage: Bacteria > Bacillati > Cyanobacteriota > Cyanophyceae > Nostocales > Calotrichaceae > Calothrix > Calothrix sp. CBUCES-K 9914. The sequence continues at coordinate 1,711 of NZ_JBXXZH010000094.1, read as the reverse complement.
TCGATTGTCCCCCATCTTTAGGTATTCTCAGCGTCGTTAGTTTAGTAGCTGCCACACATGTTTTAGTTCCTATTCAATGTCAATTCAAATCATTTCAGGGTACGGATTTACTATTAAACACCGTTGCCGCATTGAAAAAAGGCGCCAACCGTAAGTTGAAGATTGCCGGATTTATTCCAACAATGTATGATTCCCGTACTGCTCAAGAAAGCAGAACTAGTAAAGCAATTCTTGAACAGTTATCACCGCTTGCGACAGTCTTCGACCCAATACCTAAAACTATTGCATTTGCCGACGCTAGCGAAGCGCGACTACCTATTGCTCTTTCTAGTCCAAAAAATCCAGCTGTTGAAGTTCTCAAAAAAATAGCATCTAAATTAGAGAAGCGATTAAATGAAAACTAAAAAAGAAGCACCCTACACCAGCCAACTCAGAGGAGTTGCTGCTCTACTCGGAAATGTCAACGGCGCCTCCGAGTCGGATGAGAATAACAATGTGGCACCTTTAACGAGCGTGCCAATTTCCGCGATTAAATTACCAGTTTCCCAACCACGACGTTATTTTGACGAGCAGAAACTAATCGAACTTGCCCGCTCAATTGAAAAACTTGGTGTCCTCGAACCGTTGTTAGTCAGACCATTAGCTGGGAACAAATACGAACTAATTTCTGGTGAACGGCGCCTACGTGCGTCTAAAATTGCCGAACTTACCGAAGTCCCAGTTAATATCCTCGATATCGATGATATAACTACAGCCCAAGTCCGAATCGTCGAAAACCTCCAGCGCGAAGACCTTAACCCCGTCGAAGAAGCTCAAGCAATTATTTCACTACTCGCAATACAACTTCATAAAAAAGAAAGTGAAATAATTAGTCACTTATACAAAATGCGTAACATATGTGACAGAGGTGATGAACTGCAAAGGGAAAACGTTTTCTCCCAGCCAGAAAGTATCGCTATTGAAGAACTGTTCAACACTATAGGGCGCTTAACTTGGGAATCATTTATCAAAATCCGTCTGCCATTACTTAATCTTCCTGAAGATATATTAAAATTACTCAGTAAAGGAGACTTAGAATATACAAAAGCGCTGGCAATATCTAGGGTAAAAGATGAAGAACAACGCGCGTCTTTATTGGAGAAAGCAGTCGCAGAAGATTTATCATTGTCAGCAATTAAGAATTTAATTCGACTATCAACACAACCTGATACAAATCAGAATGAAGCCCCCAGTCTAAAAGAGCGGTACAAAAATTTATCAAGTCAATTTCTCAAAGCCAAGCTTTGGGATAACCCTAAAAAGCGCAAACAATTAGAAAAAATGCTCGCGAGTATTGAAGCCATGCTCAATGATGATAATTGAGTCTGCATGTAGCACAGGCCAAAGCGCCTGTGTCTTACATACCTCAAAATAAAGTTTTTGTAAAGATGTCTGTCCAGCGATGTGCGAACTCAAGAAACGAACTTGGGTGACTTGACGGCAGATGCGAATTTAACAATTGCGCGCGACTATGATCCCACTGTGACAATTTCGATTAAAAATGGTGGCGGTATTCGTGACAATATAGGCTTTATTCCTTCTACAAATGGTTCGCAGCAAGTAGAGAAACTTCCTCCACCTAACCCTCTTGCAAACAAAGACGCGGGTGATACAGCGGATTGCGAGTTCATGAGGTACAGTAACAACAATTTGTAAACCAATTTTTTAGATG
>NZ_JBXXZH010000093.1:0-31838 GCF_059640475.1 Calothrix sp. CBUCES-K 9914 | reverse complement strand
AGCACTCAGCACTCAGCACTCAGCACTCAGCACTCAGCACTCAGCACTCAGCACTCAGCACTCACTACTTATTCAAATAGTCGCATGTTGTATGAGCTAGGGTCGAAACCTCGTGAAAACTTTGTACTAGTGTCGTAGGTACAATCAATAAAGTTGGCACCGTAGTATTTTATATAGTAGAGTTTTGCGCCTCGAAGGTTTGCTTGCTGAAAGTTGGCACCACTGATGTTAGCTCGCGTCAGATTAGCATGGGCTAGATTGGCTAAAGAGAAATTAGCTCCCCATAGTTTTGCTTTGGCTAGGTTAACACCAGTCAAATCAGCTCCCCATAAATTTATCCCAGGTAAATAGGCGCCAATAAGTTTGACTTGACTTAAGTTAACACCTGAGAAGTTACGCTCTCCTTTCTCGTAACGCCGTAGCAATTCAAGAGCATCCATGATTAATTACTATTGGGAGCTTTGTAAGGATTTATTCTTATTTTATTAATTTACCTGCCAAAATGGAAAACTTATCGGGATGCTTTTGGAACTATGGAACTCTACTTATTTCGTCATGGTATAGCTGAAGAACGTAGCGAAGCGATTGAAGATGAAGAGCGTAAACTTACTAAGGAAGGAAGACACAAAACTGAAAAGGTTGCTAAACGACTTGTTGAGATTGGTTTCAAGTTTGATTTGATTTTAACCAGTCCTTTGGTGCGCGCGCGTCAAACCGCAGAAATACTTATAGAAGCGGGACTTTGCAAAGAGTTATCTGAATCAAGTTACTTGGCGCCTGATGGGTCGTTATCAGGTTGGATAGAAGATTGGTTAATTAAGCAAAAATTTGAGAAGGATTATAAGCTGGTGCTAGTTGGACATGAGCCTTCTTTAAGTAGCTGGGCAGAGCGGATAGTGTGGGGCGAAGCGAAGGGCAACATAGTCCTAAAAAAAGCGGGTATGATCGGGATAAAGCTACCTGAAAGTACTACTGCTTTGGGTAATGGCCAAATGTTTTGGTTGACACCTCCCAAGTACTTGCTCTAACGGATATTAGACGTTTCACCAGAAAAATCTGTTAGAACGGATACTGTTATGGCAGTAAGTATTTCTGGTAAGTTAGCAGTCAGCAACTTTTAACTATTCTGATGGTATTGCCATGATGGTGTGCGAATACAAGCCCGGTTTGGAAGGCATTCCTGCCGCCGAATCTAGTATTAGTTTTGTCGATGGGCAAAAAGGAATTCTTGAATATCGTGGCATCCGAATCGAGGAACTAGCTTCTAAGAGTACCTTTTTAGAAACTGCATACCTCTTAATTTGGAACGAACTTCCCAATAAGGAAGAAATGAAGGCGTTTGAAGAAGAAGTTCAGATGCATCGCCGAATTAAGTATCGCATCCGCGACATGATGAAATCTTTTCCAGAAAGCGGCCACCCAATGGATGCCTTGCAAGCTTCTGCTGCTGCTTTAGGCTTATTTTACTCACGGCGCGATTTGCATAACCCTGTATATATTCGGGATGCTGTGGTTCGCCTTCTTGCGACAATTCCGACTATGGTCGCGGCATTTCAGTTGATGCGAAAAGGTAATGACCCAGTACGTCCGCACGATGAGCTTGACTATTCGGGCAACTTCTTGTACATGTTGGACGAGAAAAAGCCTGACCCATTAGCCGCGCGCATTTTTGATGTATGTTTGATTCTCCACGCTGAACATACAATGAATGCTTCTACCTTTAGTGCGCGAGTAACAGCATCGACGTTAACTGACCCATACGCTGTAGTTGCTAGCGCGGTGGGAACTTTAGGAGGCCCTTTGCATGGTGGGGCAAACGAAGAAGTTATCCAAATGCTCGAAGAAATTGGTGAGGTCTCGAATGTACGTCCTTATATTGAGGACTGTATCCAGCGCAAAGCCAAAATTATGGGGTTTGGACACCGCGTTTATAAGGTTAAAGACCCGCGCTCGACTATTTTGCAAGATTTAGCCGAGCAGCTATTTGCCAAATTTGGGCATGATAAGTTCTTTGACATTGCCCAAGAAATGGAACGAGTTGTAGAAGAAAAGTTAGCCCATAAGGGTATTTACCCTAACGTTGACTTTTATTCGGGCTTGGTGTATAGAAAGATGGGTATTCCAACTGACTTGTTTACGCCTATTTTTGCAATTGCGCGCGTAGCTGGTTGGTTAGCACACTGGAAAGAGCAACTGGAACAAAACCGTATTTTTCGTCCAACTCAGGTCTATAACGGGCGCCATGAAGTAAGTTATACGCCTATAGAAAAACGGTAAAACAGTGCTGAGTGCTGAGTGCTGAGTGCTGAGTGATAACTCCTAACTCCTAACTCTTCGACTGACTCAGCACTCAGCACTTTCCACTCAGCACTTTATCAATACCATAAGTAGAAATCGTATTGGTTTTGCGTCGGGCTAAAACCATCCGACGATATACTAAGCATGGGGGTATGACCCAAAGGGTTGCAGAAAATCTTAAACTTACCTAATTGTTCGCAATCAAGAAAGCAAGCAATGTTACAGGAAGTTTATATTTATTTACATAATGGTAAAGTAGTCAACGACTCGGAATCAATGACTTCATAAAGATGGTTATCTTTAGCCTTTAGTTGACTTAAAGAGCGGAAAAATGAACTCAGGAATTGATCTGCAAGGAACTTTTATAGATTCCCTAAAGGAATTGGGACTGCCAGCTGGTACTGCAAAGGCGATTTGGATGCCTTTGCCAATGATACTGATGTTGATTGGCGCCACTGTTGGGGTATTGGTCTGTGTATGGCTGGAACGAAAGATTTCAGCGGCAGCACAACAGCGGATTGGTCCTGAATATATTGGTCCTTTAGGATTATTGGCGCCAGTTGCAGATGGTCTAAAGCTGGTTTTTAAAGAAGATGTAGTACCAGCTTTGGCAGACCCATTGCTGTTTACCCTTGGTCCAATCATTGTTGTATTACCTGTATTTTTGTCGTACCTCATAGTACCGTTTGGACAAAACTTGGTAATTACAGATGTCGGAATGGGGGTATTTTTATGGATTGCACTTAGCAGCGTTCAACCAATTGGGTTGTTAATGGCAGGTTATGCATCCAATAACAAATATTCACTCCTAGGTGGGTTGCGAGCAGCAGCGCAGTCCATTAGCTACGAAATTCCACTTGCGCTTTCTGTACTAGCAGTTGTGATGATGTCTAACAGTCTTAGCACTGTTGATATTGTTAATCAGCAATCGGGTTACGGTATCTTGGGTTGGAACGTTTGGCGCCAACCCGTTGGATTCATTATTTTCTGGATAGCAGCTTTGGCTGAATGCGAACGGATGCCTTTTGACTTACCCGAAGCTGAAGAAGAATTAGTTGCAGGTTATCAAACCGAGTATTCGGGGATGAAGTTCGCACTGTTTTACCTTAGCTCCTACGTTAACCTTGTACTCTCTGCCTTACTTGTAGCTGTTTTATATCTTGGTGGTTGGGATTTTCCAATTCCAATAAACTTGATAGCTAATTGGTTGGGAGTCAGCGTTACAGACCCAGTGTTGCAGGTTGCGGCCGCCACAGTGGGTATAACTATGACTTTACTTAAAGCCTACTTCCTCGTATTCTTAGCAATTTTGTTACGTTGGACAGTACCACGGGTTCGTATCGACCAACTACTTGATTTAGGTTGGAAATTTTTGCTACCTGTTGCATTGGTAAATTTACTGTTGACAGCGGCTTTGAAATTGGCTTTTCCTGTTGCTTTTGGCGGATGAGAAAGGTCAGGAGTCAGGAGTTAAAATTCAGAAGTCAGAATTCAGGAGCTTTAACTCCTACCTTCTGACTCCTGAATACTGACTTCTGAATACTGACTCCTGAATACTGACTCCTGACCTTAAATAAAAGAGAGAGAGAAACTATGCTTAAATTCCTCAAACAAGTTGGTGACTACGCGAAAGAAGCGGTGCAAGCGGCTAAGTACATTGGTGAAGGACTTTCTGTAACCTTTGACCACATGCAGCGTCGTCCTGTTACTGTTCAGTATCCTTACGAGAAGTTGATACCTAGCGAACGCTTTCGCGGTCGAATCCATTTTGAGTTTGATAAATGTATCGCTTGTGAAGTCTGTGTAAGGGTATGCCCTATTAACCTGCCTGTAGTTGATTGGGAATTTGATAAAGCAACCAAGAAGAAAAAGCTTAATCACTATAGTATTGACTTTGGTGTTTGTATTTTCTGCGGTAACTGTGTTGAGTATTGCCCTACTAACTGTTTGTCGATGACGGAAGAGTATGAGCTTTCGACATATGACCGTCACGAATTAAATTACGATAACGTTGCCCTTGGTCGCTTACCTTACAAAGTTACTAATGACCCAATGGTGACACCATTACGCGAACTAGTGTACTTACCCAAGGGCGTTATGGAACCCCACGGTCTTCCCGCTGATGCACCTCGTGCAGGCGCGCGTCCTCAAGACTTAGTTGAACAAGCAGAAAAATAAAGGACAACGTATTGTGAATCTAGCTTCCGGTGTACAGACTGTTTCGTTCGCTATCCTCGCGCTGATGATGATAGGGGCAGCGCTAGGTGTAGTGTTATTTGACAATATCGTCTATTCCGCTTTTTTGTTGGGTGGAGTATTTGCGAGCATTGCTGGTATGTATTTGTTGCTCAATGCTGACTTCGTTGCCGCAGCACAATTACTCGTTTACGTTGGCGCCATCAACGTTTTGATTTTGTTTGCCATTATGTTAGTAAACAAACGTCAAGATTTTGTTCCTTATCCTACAGCTTGGGTACGGAAGGCACTGACAGCAGTAGTTAGTTTTGGGCTGTTTGCACTACTTAGTGCAATGGTCATTGCGACTCCTTGGTCGATATCTACAGCTGTTCCAGCCGGAAACCCCATTGTACTGATTGGTGAACATTTCTTTAGTGATTATTTGTTACCATTTGAACTTGCTTCAGTACTGTTGCTAATAGCAATGGTTGGTGCGATTATCTTGGCGCGTCGCGAGTACTTACCTGAAGTTACAGCTTCAGGCTTGCCACAAACAGTTTTGACTTTACCCGAACGTCCGAGAGAGTTAGTCTCAACGAGTGAAAATGAATAAAATTTTGGTGCGTGACGCTACCAGATGATTGCTTCGTTGAGAAATTGTTGTAGCGTCACGCACCCTACCTCTTCAAAGGAATTTATGCAACTTCAGTACTTTTTGTTACTTGCTGCCGCACTGTTTTGTATCGGTATTTTCGGTTTAATCACTAGCCGTAATGCTGTACGAGTGTTGATGTCTATCGAATTATTGCTTAATGCCGTTAATCTAAATTTAATGGCGTTTTCTAACTACCTTGACCCAACAGAAATCAAGGGTCAGGTTTTCACTGTATTCGTAATTACTGTAGCAGCAGCCGAAGCAGCGGTAGGATTGGCTATAGTATTGGCAATTTATCGTAATCGCGATACTGTCGATATGGAGCAGTTTAATCTCCTTAAGTGGTAGTATTTGTGTGGATTTAAAGCAGGTAATTATTGCTTATAAAGCGCGCGATGCCCAAAGCAAACGTTGGGCAGAGATTTGCGCTAAACAACTAGAAAATCGTAACTGCCAAGTCTTGATGGGACCAAGCGGACCAAAGGATAATCCTTATCCAGTATTTTTGGCTTCCGCAAATCTTGAGATAGACTTGGCTTTAGTGCTAGGTGGAGACGGTACTGTATTAACAGGCGCCAGACATTTAGCTGCTGCTGGGATTCCAATATTAGGGGTTAATGTCGGAGGACACCTCGGATTTTTAACTGAGTCGGTAGATGAATTTAAAGACACCGAAAAAGTTTGGGACAGGTTGCTAGAAGACCGCTATGCAATTCAGCGACGCATGATGTTGCAAGCAGCGGTTTATGAGGGACATGGGAATAATTTGGAACCAGTAACTGAGCGGTATTTATCTTTGAACGAGATGTGTGTAAAACCCGCTTCAGCTGACCGAATGATTACATCAATTTTAGAAATTGAAATTGACGGTGAGGTTATAGACCAGTACGTTGGAGACGGGTTAATTGTTGCAACTCCCACAGGTTCAACAGGTTATACAGTTTCTGCGAACGGTCCCATCATGCATGATGGTATGGAAGCACTAACCATTACCCCTATTTGTCCAATGAGTCTTTCGAGTCGTCCTATTGTTTTACCACCAGGTTCGGTGGTTAGCATTTGGCCGCTAGGAGATTACGATTTGAGTACAAAGCTTTGGATGGATGGAGTTTTGGCTACTTCAATTTGGCCTGGACACCGTGTTGACATTAGAATGGCTGATTGCCGTGCGAAGTTTATTGTACTACGCGAAAACAATTCTTATTATCAAACTCTACGTGAAAAATTGTTGTGGGCAGGCACTAGGGTTAGATATAGCAGTACAAATCATACTAATTAATGATCCCCCCCTACGGTGTACACACATCTCAAAAAAATCCCGAATTTATAATCCTCTCACCCTTCAGGCTAAAGGAGATTTATGTGTACACGGTAGCCTTCCACGCGGGGGGTTAGGGAGATAAAACAGTTGCAAATTAATTCCCAAGAGCCAAAGCTTGCTGTCCTTGAGGGGAAGTTGTATAGCCTAAGAATGCTTGTACAGCAGGACTAGCAGGATTTTTGTAAACGTAATATAGCTTTCTTTGATAAGGATAACTTCCGGAATCTGGTGTCAATCCATCAATAGGAACAACTCGTACAGTTTGCTGTTTCGCAACTTGTGCGTAGGTCGCATAGCCAATACCGTCAGTTCCTAATGCTTGAAGTAAGGGTGTTGTCGCATCCCTTGGTAATGTAGTTATATTTGGCGTTGTACCAAAATTGGTGCCTTTAAGTATTAATTCTTGAAATGATTTATTTGTTCCACTGATAGCTGGTCGGTTAATAACGCGGATAGTTCCTGCTGTTCCTCCAACTGCTGACCAGTTATTTATTTTTCCTTGGAAAATATCTGCTATCTGAGCGATAGTCAAACTACCACTGAAAGGATTACTTTTGCCAACAACAACTGCAATTGCATCATTTGTAATAGGGACAGCAGTTAATCCTTGTGATTGTTCTTGTGAAGTTAGAGGTCGAGATACTGCTGCAACATCAACTCTTCCGGCAATTAGGTCTTGAATACCTTTATCAGAACCACCTGCACTAGTGATTACATTGGCGCCTGGAAACTGTTTTTGAAAACCTAGTTTTAAGCTTTCGTTAATAGTTACCATACTGGTAGAACCATCAATTCTTACAGATGTCCCAGCAGGTACGCTTGCAGGTAATGGGAACGCCGCAGGAATTGTTGTACTTGTACCAGTTTGAGTACTAGTTTGATTATCAGTTTGAGTAGTAGTATTTGGAACGTTAGTATCAACTGTGGTAGGCGCCTGGTCGCGCTTAAAGAAAAACCAGTAGCCGCCGCCAAGCAATGCTAACAATATGAGAATAAAAACGATTGGTGGTGGACCACTTCTTTGAGCCATATGATTTTTCTGGTTGTTTAGATGTTTAGTTAGATATTGGTAAATATAAGCTTATTCAGGTAGCTGTTTGGGACTAGAATCGTTTAACAAAAGCAGGCGCCGATTAATTTCGTCGTCTGCGGTCATTTGCTCCAGGTCAGCCTGAAGTTTCTCGGCGGGGTTTTCGGATAACTCAGCCAAAGCGTTTTGGCGTAAGTTTCTGCCCTGAACGGCGTTTTTGGCAGATTCAAACTGCGAACGAGCCGAACCAATATCGAATTCATTGTTGACTTTGGCGATAGCTCCTAAAGCTTCGTTGACTTCCGCCAAATCCTTCATATTCTGCATATCGGTTTTGTACTGCTCAAGCTTCATCCGCTCACGGTTTAATTTGTCTTTGGAAGCGTTGACATATTGTTCTGCTTGCTTAACCTGCGCTTCAAGTTGAGGCAGCAGTTGTTCAACTTGAATCAGTCTTGACATTGCCAAGCGCGCGGCTTCTTGATTTCCAGCACGTTGAGCGAGCGCTGCTTGATGTTCTAATTGTTTTAATTCTTGAACTTTTTCTTCATACTTCTTGTTAGCTCTTTCGTAAGAACCTACTTGCATTGCAACAGCTTCTGCTAGCTTTTGAACTGATTGCTGCATTGATTGTAGTGATTCTTCTGCCACTGCTACGGCAACTTTTCCACCTTGCTCTACTGGAAGTCCCCACAGCCAGTTCCACGTACCGACTATAGTTCTTCCCGCTCTCTCTCCCATTAACCAATAGACTACTTTTTTCATATCTTTACCGCGTAATAAAATTTTTGCTTCCAGTCTAATTTCAAGTAGTAGTAAACGGCTTCAGTAAATACGCTAGGGTAAATGCAGGCATCAGATATATTAGTTAGTATTGAATAAACGTAGGGTGCGTGAAGGCTATAAAAAACCTTAACGTAGTAACAAGGCTTGTAGCCTTCACGCACCTTATACTACAAGCCAGTATTTTTAAATTCCGCAAAGCAATCAATTAATTTTATATACAGTGCGCTCTGGGCTACAAAACAACCTCAACGTATTAATAAAACTTGCGGTCTTCACGCACATTACGCAAGTCATAATATAACAAATGTCTGATTCATCAAGTATTGTCAATATACATTTAAAAAACAATTTTAATAATATAATCACAATCATCAGTCGGTGCGTGACACCACAAATCACTGCGCTTCGTTTCAGAATCTTAGTAGTGTCACACACCCTACATTAAAATTTATTTAATATTTTATTAATATTATCTTAAATATATTATTTAAATTTAATTAATAGGGATACCCCACAACCACTTCCAAGTATTTACTATTGTTTTTCCAGCTTGCTCACCCATTAACCAATAAATAAATTTTGTAGTTTTACTTCTATTTTGCGAGTTAGAATCAACGCGATGATTTGGGATGGTTGTTTGAGGAGGATTGGATTCTATTCTCGGAATTTGGGAATTTATAACAGGTTTTACAACAGTCGGCGCCGGAGAAAAAACTGGTTCAAGAGCTTGTAAAACTGATTGGGCTGACTGGAAACGCTCTTGAGGATTGTAATGCAGTAATTTATCTAAGATGAGATTTAGCTCGTTACTGACTGCTTGGGTTTTGGGTAAAAAAGAGCGCCAATTCCAGGTTTGATTGTAACCGTCATACATATCCAAAGGACGCATTCCAGTCATGAGGCGAATACAGGTAACACCCAAACTGTATAAATCACTAGATGGAAAAACCATACCCCTCATCTGTTCAGGAGGTGCATAATCCATAGTACCGACACTTGTACCTTGCTGTAGTAAAGCTGTTTCAGTAATGAGTTTGGCAACACCAAAATCAATCAGCACAGGTTTACCGTCTTTTATACTCCTAATAATATTTTCTGGCTTAATATCTCGGTGAATTACTTGCTGCGAATGAACAAATTGCAGCACGGGTAACAAATCTTGCAGCAGTTGCCGAATTTTGGTTTCATCATATACCCCCTGTTGCTGCCATTCCTGCTCCAAAGTTTGACCCTCAATGAACTCCTGTACTAAATACAATCTTCCATCTTGCTGTGAAGAAGCTAACAAAGCTGGAATTTGCGGATGATTTCCCAAGGCATTTAAGCGAACTGCTTCCTGTTGAAACAATTGAGTCGCTTTTTCTTTTGCTTGAGTATTTTGATTAGAGAAGTAAAATTGCTTCACCGCACAAAGGGGTTTGGAAGGAATATCTTCGTCCACTGCTAGGAAAGTTCTTCCAAATCCTCCTTCTCCCAAAAGTTTAATCGGACGGTAACGCTCTTTTAGTAGTAATTTTGAACCACAGTTTGTACAAAATACAGTTGTGTCTGAGTTATGAGGCTGCTGACAGTCAGGATTTATACACAGTGTCATAGAAATGAGGGAAGATTTGCTTCTACATATTATTTTATTAGGTCTGAATTAAAGATAAATTAAGCACATGGTCAGGATAATCAGACTTTACCAAAATCATCACCAAAATTATAACTTTGGCGCCGAATGACAATGGTGCGTACCAATTGGGATTAAAATGCGCTTATTGTTGAGCAAAAGAAAGAATGTTAGAACTACTTGCTTTTCAAAATTTTGCAGCGGACTCAGTTGTTGAGATAGATAAGCAACACTTTTGTAATTTAGTTAAAGATTTAGAGGTAGAACTAACTTCTAGTTGTTCAAGTGGAGTCAAAATAATTATTGCAGAACGCGACCCTCTTAGGTTTCTGGCAAGTTTCATTGCTGCGTGTAAAGCAAAATGCCAAGTTTTTTTATGTAACCCTGACTGGGGTGACAATGAATGGCGCCAGGTTTTAGATTTAGTACAGCCTGATATTATTTGGGGTAAAGGAGAAGCATCACTCATCACTCAGCACTCAGCACTCAGCACTCATCACTCAGCACTCAGCACTCAGCACTCAGCACTCAGCACTCAGCACTCAGCACTCAACACTCAGCACTCAGCACTCAGCACTCATCACTCAGCACTCAGCACTCAGCACTCAGCACTGATTATGATACCTACTGGTGGTTCTGGAGGTAAAATTAAGTTTTGTGTCCATACTTGGGAAACTCTAACAGCTTCGGTACAAGGATTTACTGAGTATTTTAAAATCAATCATCAAATCAATCAAGTCAATTCGGTTTGTTTGCTACCGTTGTATCATGTCAGTGGATTGATGCAGTTTGTACGCGCGTTTACTACTGGTGGAAAGCTAGCTATTTTGACTTTCAAACAATTAGTATCTGGGGAAGTACCTGATATTGACCCAGCTAATTTTTTTATATCCTTGGTTCCAACTCAACTACAAAGATTGTTGGAAGACCCAAAGTTAACTATATGGTTATCTAAGTTTGATACAGTACTATTAGGTGGCGCCCCTGCTTGGGATGATTTGTTAGTGAAAGCTAGATATCACTATATTAGGTTGGCGCCAACTTATGGAATGACAGAAACAGCTTCACAAATCGTTACACTGAAACCAGATGATTTTCTGAGTGGTAAACGAGGTTGCGGCCAAGTTCTCCCCCACGCGCGAGTTTTGATTTGTAATGATAATAACGAAGTATTACCAGCAAATCAAATTGGCAAAATTACTATCCAAGCAAAATCTCTCTTCCTAGGTTACTACTCCAAAAACTCTCTCCCCCTCCTCTCTACTCAGCACTCAGAACTCAGCACTCAGCACTCAGAACTCAGCACTCAGCACTCAGCACTCAGCACTCAGCACTCAGAACTCAGCACTTTTAAAATAGATGATGTTGGTTATTTTGATGAGCAAGGGTATTTAAATATAGTTGGTCGTAACAGTAGCAAAATTATTACTGGTGGAGAAAATGTCTATCCAGAGGAAGTTGAAGCTGAAATTCGTGCGAGTGAGATGGTAAATGATATTTGTGTAGTCGGGATACCTGATAAATATTGGGGACAGGCTGTTACTGCTGTTTATGTGCCAAAATATCCAAATACGTCAACCTTCGCTATTCAAACTATTCTAAAGTATAGCCTGAGTAAGTATAAAATTCCTAAGCATTGGCTGACTGTTTCTGTATTACCACGTAATCTACAAGGTAAAATCAATCGTGCTGAAGTCCAGAAAATTGCTATTGAATACCTGCGTATTAAGACTTCTTGAAATGATTTTACCCTGTGATAATAAATCTTTAACACAGTCGCGGAATTCCCCACCCTCTTATAGGGTGGGGATGGTGCTTCGCAACAACTAGGAGGTACACCCTTCATGGGTGTCCGAGTAGTTGTTAACCTCTGTGCTTGGCAACCTATCAATCCAATCTTCAATTAGTTGAGTCATCGTTTTTTCTTTGCTTGCTGCATATAGCTTTAGCTTATTAAGTCTACGCTCAGTTATACGTAAATTCAATGTTTTATTTTTCATCAATATCGTTACATTGTCTGTACATTTGGTATTATAGATGCATAGGCAATGTAATGACAAGGAGGTGATTATTAGTGACGTTCAAAAGCAAGCAACAAAAAGAGCTAGATAAAGAAAAGAACAAAGAAACGTATGTTTCAACTGTTGTGCAGCATTTAAAACTATCAACTTTAGGATATGCTGTAGTGGGGTGGTTCATATAATCGGTACAAACTTCAATTCTTGTAACCATTTATTCATTGCATCCGGTAACTGCCTTTTCTTACGAGTTGCTGTATCTATACATACGTGTCTAGTAACAGCTTTACTAACAACTAAATCGGCGATAATGATTTCGTAACTAATTTCAAACTGTTCTTCTGTTAACTTTTCTGGGATGAGACGAATTTTAAGCTTGTCACCACAAGCGATGGGACGAAAATAGTCAACGTTGGCGTGAATAATTGGATACGCTACTGGTGAATTAGTAAAAAATTCTTTGAGAATAATTCCTGATACTTCTAAAGATTCTTCGTAAGCTTCGTGACAAATTTTTAACACGTTGGCAAAATATACTACACCTGCGGCATCAGTATCTTGAAACCGAACTGTACGCTGATATATAAAAGGCATTTCTAGCTACCCTGTAAAAATTTATTTTGAAAAACAATTATTATAGTAAGTTCTTTATACTGTTTTACTCGCAGGCGCCTATATTTTGCCAAGATGTAATTTAACTTAAAGGTATATAGATATCTTCCGAATTCGGGTTGAGGTAAGGATACTGTAAATCTATGCCAACTTCATCAAAGTTATTTTTAATAAATTGCATCCTTCCTTGGATAGAATTTTCGCCTTCATGCCAAGCATGTAACAACGCTGACGCGATAATTTGACATCGGTTCATGCCAAAGCTTTCGCTCGATACAAATTTTTGCTGCGGTTCTTCTGCTACTCCTAGTCCCGGCGCCAGAAATTTAGTAAATAATGGTATTGAGGTGTGAAAGTGTACTTGATGCTGCGAATAAACAATTTGTAAAACTTTACGAATTGTTAAAAAGTCTTTCTTTTCAAAATCGAGTATGCATGAGTCATACCGTCCAAAGGCAGCAGGATGACACAAAACGTGGAAACAAAAAGGAATTTGTTCCTCGTTAAGGGCAATAGTGAGAATATCAATCAATGGAATGGCGCCTGTTTGGGCAATATTGAAGTAAATTCGTGCTGCGTTACTTTCATAATTAGGTTGCCCCAAATTGGAAACAGCTATGTAATATCCATTTTGTAAGCGGTTTTTGGGTAACGATATAGATATCACATCGCCACGTTTAGCTGTCGGTGCATTATGTTTTAGATGGCTGTTGTCAGCGTACATAGTCAAGCCATCTTTGATAATGGCTAAACTTGCATCAGGTTCACGTCGTAATACTTCCCAACCTGAATCATAATAACCGATACCGTGGTTGTGTTCGTGGAGTTGCACTCTAAATTCTTCGTCAATTCCCAAAATTGAATTATTCTCTAAGTTATGATGCAGTGCGTAGATTCCAGTTATACGCTCAGGGGGTTTAGCTAAGATATTTTGTAGCGATGCGTTGAAATAAATCCCAAAAATGAAGTTTCGCAGCAGCAGCGAATAGTATTTATGCTGCAATTGAACGGGGTTTCGCTCGAAACGCGCGACTACATCAGCACTCAGAGCAAACTTCTCAAAACTGGGATGACGAATGCAAAAATTCTTGGATATTTCAATATCGCGGGCAATTGCGTATAAGGTATCGAGAGAAGAACTAGCGGTTTGTAGCATTTGTTTAATTTGCTGTTTTAGGAGGGAGTTAATTCTCCCCGTTTATCAACATCCACGTAGACGAGGTTTTTCGTAGTAAATTCGCACCAAGTTTTGCTCACGCTCTGTTGGAGTCGGTTTTTCAAGGTTTTGTAGCGGTTGCATGATTTCTGACTCCGATACACCAAATACTGTTTGTATTGATGAGGAGGGCATTGTTAACAGTGTTTTTGCTACTTGTAAGATGTTGATATGAGTATTATCAAAGCTTTTAAAAGATTGGATCTTTTGCTCTAGATTATTCATCAAAGCCAAACCGGCAAACTGTACTACACGCAGTAAGAAGTCTTGACGGTACTCCATAATCATTGGAAAGGCGCCTAAATAAGCTTTTATCAAGGCTAAAATTGATGGCTGAACTGCGGATAGCTCAACCAATGCTAACTGTAAAGACTCTTCTAATTCCAACGTCGAATCTACAATCGTGCTTTCTAACCAAATTCGCAAGTAGTCAGCGATTAAAGTCCCTAAATCAAATGCGGGTTCTCCCCATGCACCAGTTTCCCAGTCGATTATCCGTATTAGGCAATTATCAAGCTTTGACCAACGCGCGTGAACGAGAATGTTTTCTAATTTCAAGTCGTTATGCGTTAAGCAGCAAGGACTCCAATCACATGCTAAATCAGCAATTGCTGCATCTAGACTTTCGTAACGTTGGTTGAGTATGTAAAAGTTGAGCGCACTTGAAGAAATGGCACCAAAAATTTCTGGAGTTACAACACCCACTCCCTGCGCTGGATTGAAATATTGATACCGTATTCCCCCATCTGGAGCAGTTCCCATAAAATTACGGTATTCGCGACGGTTGTATGTACTGCGATGTAAAGACGCCAAACTACTACCTATCGTTGCCGCTATCGCTTCTGGGTAAATACCTGTTGAATCATATAACGTGCCTAGTTCTTGGTAATCATCTAGATAATTACGAACTAATATCGAATTTTCGTTGTCAAAATGCACCACCGATGACGTGAGCGCAGTAATATTTCTCAATACTGGGAATTGTTCGAGCAAGTCACGCAACAGCAGTTCGTTGAAGAGTTCTTGAGGAACTCCATCACCATTGCTATGTTCCTGTTTGACCAAGAGCTTGTGTCCTGTCAGGGTAACAAGAAAATTACGATTATTGCGATGGGGCAATTGAGAATCTACAGACGCTCCATCTTCTAAGCTACACAGACCTCTCGACCGTAGGTACTGGATAACGTTGTGTGAAGACAGTGAAAAGACCATGTACTATTTCCCTAAATTATAAGATTTTTCAAAAACTGTGTTTTCTGTAATGATTCGGATTTGGTAGGTACGCACTACGAACTAATAACGACGGAGGAAACACTAATTATAATTGTTATTAATCTACTAATATCCGATTTGTGCTAATGACACCTGCCAAAATGGCAAAAAACCCTTTACTTTTTCTTCAAAGAATGTATATCTCAGGCTTTAAATCTTTAAATATATCTGGGGAAACTACCTACATATTTGGGTGCATGACGAACGTTTCAGCATTATCACCAGTTACATTTTTGATTTTTTGAGTGCATTTAATCGGTAATTAACATCTCCTGAAACTTAGCTAACATCTACAGAGTACACAACAACTTTATTTAATTCCGGATAGGTAGGACGATTTTTTTGTACATATAACATTGTTGCTAAATGTTGCCAATAACTTGCAATCAAAATATTTATGTAAATTTTGTAACAATTTATTCTAAACATTTACAAATGTGCTTTCTTTATTTATTCGTACTAAGGACTTCAGTCCTTCCATATAGGCGCCAAGATTATTTAGTTCATAGTAATAAAATTATTGTCAGTCACGTTACATGTAACGTCTCTACTACGTATGGGTAATAGGCACCTTGGAGGGAAGGACTGAAGTCCTTAGTACGAGCGTTTAAAAATGAGTATTAGAGTGGCTATTCCTAATACTGTCATCAAACCCGCAGGCATAAACTTGCGTGTTTTTTTTAATCTTAAAGCAAAAAACACGACTAAAACAACAGTAATAACACCAGCAAAGATAAAAGCCCAGGCTTGTCCTTGTAGCTGTAGCAAACCAGCTATAACTAGTAATGTGCCACTAATGGCGCCGCTAATTAACGAAAGTTTACTTGCAGCTTGTTTGTAGCCGATAATGCCACCAATAATTGATAAAATGCCGTATGTAAACGTGGCAATAGTCGCTTGTGTCATTATAAAAACCCGATAAATATGGATAATCAAGCAATCACCAAGGTGCAATTTCTCCAACGTCAAGCAGCCTCTCTTTTACTTTACCAGTCTGTACTGTCAGAATCGGTAGGATGTGCGCTTCTTGATTTATTGCAAGCAATACGTTATAAGGAAGCTGACGCGCGTAGTTGTCTTATTGCTTACAGTAACTATTTCAAATCACTGGCAGTATTAAATCAAAATTGGGAAGATTATCTAATTGTCAAAATTTTACGCTCGGATAATCCCTTTTCTAGGCTAGCGCAACAGCAAGATGTCAAAAGCTTACCCAGCGCACTTATTGCCGCGACTGAACACGACTTACAAATACTTCAAACGTTTTATGAATGTAGTTGTGCTGTATTAAGTGAGTGGGTGCAATCTGTGGCTCATCTTCCAGTATCACCTGTTATATGGTACGTGGAACGAGATACTCCTGAAACTGTCGAAGCACAATTAGTTACGTCTTTACAGCAATTAGATAATTGGGCAGATGCAGTGAGTATCCTCGCAGGCTACTATCGGCAATATGGTACAGGTTTGTTTGCTGAGTATAAAGCGCTTCGTTGGCAAGCTGGTAATTTTGTTGGTATTCAACATCCAGACACGATTAAAATTACTGAACTGGTTGGTTATGAGTTACAGTACGAGGCTTTGTTAAAGAATACAGAGTTTTTGCTAGCTGGACAAAGCGCGTTGCATGTATTGCTATATGGTAGTCGTGGTTCTGGGAAGTCGTCTTTGGTCAAAGCTTTATTAAACGAGTATTGGGAACGCGGTTTGAGGTTGCTTGAGGTTGGAAAGTCTGAATTAAAGGATTTACCTGTTATTGTCGAGCAGTTACGCTCTGTGCCACATAAATTTATTGTGTTTGTTGATGACTTGTCGTTTGAGGAAGATGACGACGCATTTAAAGCGCTCAAAGTCGTTTTAGAAGGGAATTTAACGCAGCGCCCGTCAAACGTCGTTGTTTATGCTACCTCAAATCGGCGCCATCTGATTCGCGAGTATTTTGCTGACCGACCGGCGCCACGGGACAACGACGAAGTTCACGCATGGGATACGATGCAAGAGAAGCTATCGTTTAGCGACCGCTTTGGCCTAACCTTGACATTTTCAGGCGCCGACCAAGATACTTATCTTCAAATAGTACGGCATTTGGCGAAACTTGCTGGAATTACTATCGAAGCTAAAGATTTGGAGTATCAAGCGCTACAGTGGGCAACTCGGCATAACGGACGCTCCGGAAGAACCGCACGGCAGTTTGTTGATTATCTAAAGGCTGATATAACTGTATTCGGAGATAAAACTTAAAGGAATACATCGGTAAAAAAGAAAACAGCTATTTCATTTTTTGGCGACTTCGAGTAAAGTGTTATACTCACGTGTGTTTCGCACACGTTACAAGTGCATTTGTCTTTAAGACCAGCGCTTGTTATAACATGTGAAGAGAATGCCGTTAAAAGGAACGCGTGAGGTATATGTAAAAATTTAAATTGGTGCGACGTTTACCCCTGCGCTCAACATCAGCAATATGCAACCAGCCATGTTTAGCAACCGATTTCTTATAGGTACGATTGCCTTTATCGTTAGTTTTACTCTTAGTCTTGTTTTTAAATGGAATTTTGGTGAAGCCATTTTTACCGGAATTATTTCCGTAATGGCTACTTATATTGCTGCTTTCTTCGTTGATAAGCGGCGCCGCAATTACGAAATGCTGATTCTTGATTCCTACAGAAAAAGAATTTACGAACTCGAAGGTGTAGAATCTAACTTTATTGCCGAAATTAATCAGCTAGAAAATCACCGTAATTTACTATACAAGGAATCGAATTTATTACAAAGTCAAGTTACGGAGCGACGTAACCAACGTGATATACTAAACCGCGAGTTAGGTAGTTTTGTTGGACAAAAAAAGCAGTTTGAAGCTACATTTAATCGATTACAACATGAAATAGAAAATATTGAAAGGAGTAAAATTGAACTAAATAATGTATTTGCCGCCGAAAAACGCAAGCAAGATTTGAATGTTAGCGTTAATCGTGCGGAAATCACACAGCTACAAATACACATAGCTGAATTGAAGAAAGAAAAGGAAGAATGTGACAATAATTTAACATTATTAGAAAGATTAAAGCCGCAACTCGAAGAAAAGCTACACGAACTGCGCGTTCAAATTCAAGAGCTAGAAGTTCAAGAAAATCATCAAACCGAAATAATTGCTGCAAAATCTAATGAGCGCAAAAGTTTAGACTCGAAAATTAAGTCTCTCCAAATTAAACTAACTAGCAAACAGCAAGAGCTAGTTCAGTTACAAGGACAAATATCATTACTGCAAGACGAGCGTAAGTTGTTACAAACCCACGTTTGGGAACTTTTGCAGCAAATTGAGAATTTGAATCCAGAAGCCAACGTTGATAGTCATAATAATACATATAGTAAAGGTTTGGAGTCCCAATTAGAAGATGTAGAAGAATTTCCATTTGGGGATTTACTTGGAAGCATAGAACCGATACACACACAAGTTATAGATCAAGAAACAGAATCCCAAGATTGGAGTAATTTTGAAGCTCAATTATCTAATCGAGAACATTTAGTATTGAACGCTCTACTACAAGAAAACCCAAACCCAATAATTAAGCAAATTGCCGAAGCTAATATTACAATGCCAAGCTTATTAATTGACGAAATCAACGAACTTGCAAAAAACACAATTGGTGAGTTAATAATAGACACAAGTTCCGAATGTTCCAGAATTTATGCTGAATATGTTAGAAATATTCAAGCGATAGTTAAGATTCCCGACTTCTCCCAAAAGTCGGGAATCTGAGCGGAGGGAATCTGAGCGGAAACATCGTAAAATAAGATAGGGCATATTTTGAGTAATGCTGCCCGATGAGGTTTCAAATGTCAAAGGTTAAACTCTCAAAAAAAGTATCTACTGGTTTGATAAATTCACTTGGTGCGGGGGTCGTACCGAGAGAAGGAGTTGAGCATATTGCAGTAGGTCGAGAAAAAGAACTTCAAAGCCTTATTAAAAATCTTGATGATATGGCGGAAGGGGTAGCGGCTTTTCGCTTCATCATTGGCAATTACGGTTCGGGTAAAAGTTTTTTGTTACAGCTAGTGAGAAACCGCGCGATGGAACAGGGTTTCGTTGTCGCAGATGCTGATTTATCATCGAATAGGCGCCTAGCTGGGAGTAATAATGAAGGACTCGCGACGTATCGAGAATTGATGAGTCACTTGGCCACAAAAACTCGTCCTGATGGTGGGGCCTTAGTTTCAATATTAGAGGGTTGGATAAATAAAATTCAACAAGAGGTAGCTTCAACAACGGGAATGCGACCTAATGATGAAGGATTTGACGATAAAGTTGAGGAAAAAATTCGCGAAGTCGTTCAATATATAGAAGATTTAGTTCACGGTTTTGATTTTGGCAGCGTTATTAGTGCATATTGGCGAGGCTATCGTAGTGATGACGATAATTTGAAAAATGCTGCACTTCGCTGGTTACGTGGTGAGTTCACAACCAAAATTGAGGCAAAACAAGCTTTGGGTGTGCGCGTTATTATCGATGATGAAAGTTGGTACGATTATGTCAAACTTTTAGCCAAGTTTGTCGCCGAAATCGGTTACAAAGGGCTGTTAATAATGCTCGATGAAGCTGTAAATTTGTATCAAATTTCTTCATCTGTTACGCGTGAAAAAAATTATAATCGGTTGTTGGGGATATTTAATGATACGATGCAGTGTAAAGCAGAGCATTTAGGGATAATAATTGGGGGAACTACGAAGTTTTTGGAAGACCAAAATCGCGGACTTTTTTCGGACTTAGCATGGCGCCGACGTACAAAAGAAAGTCGTTTCGTTGAAGCTGCTGGTGTACAAGAGTTTTTGGGTCCAGTTATTCGTTTAAACCCCCTGAGTGAAGATGAAATTTTGGCGCTGTTACAAAAGTTAGCATCGATTCATGCTTCCAATTATGGTAATGAGACTTTAAGCGCGCGCGAGTGTAAAAGCTTTGTCAAAGAAATAGTTAACCGTTTAGGCGCCGACGCATTGTTAACTCCAGGTGAAATTGTTCGTGATTTTATCAGTATTTTGAACATAATGCATCAAAACCCGCAACTCAAATTTAGTGATATTATCCACGGAGATAAATTTAAACCAACTGTTGTAGGAGTTGATGCACATGAAAATGCCGAAGACGATGTTGCAGAGTTTAGTTTGTAGGGTGCGTGACGCCATAACATTTTCAAACGAAGCGTATTAACTAGTAGCGTCACGCACCTTACCTTAATTACTCGTTCATATTGCGATATGTTGCGACTGCCGAAGGAGAAACGCGGTTCAAGTAGCGGAATATCCAATACTTGAAGATTGTGTCTAAAATCACAGGGAATGTTGCAATAAACAAAAATATAAAACTGTGATTTCCAGGCAGTCCCCAGTGACGCGAGATACCTTCTAAGATAACTTCCCAACCATGTGGAGAGTGGAAACCAACGAAGATATCGGTAAAAAGGATAATAATAAAAGCTTTGGCACTGTCGCTCAAACCGTAAACAACATGGTCGAAGAAATCTTTTAAAATGGCTATTTCACGTTTGCTAACTATCAGTAGCCATGAGAAGGCTACTACAGACATCATATCTGAAAACACGTTTTTAATGGCGCCAGCACTTTCGACCCGGTATTCGGATGCAATTTCCTGCGCTTCTTCTTTTAGTTTTTCCTGCATTTCTTCTTGTGGCATTGGCGCCACAAGACCAACTAAGCTTTGAAATTTAATTCTTTCTTCAAACCTTTGTAGTTCGGTGAGCGCTTCTTCCTCCATTTCGGAGTTAATGAAAACTGACACGCTTTCATTATTACGCAAATGCTCAACTATTGGTCCGACAAAAAAAGCTTTTGATAATTGATGTGTTAGAATAGGTACTATAATCAATAGTAATATAAACCTAACCGATATTATAGTTCGTCGTTGTGCCTTACGGAAATTTTGCACTACATCTTGCTCGGCATTCGGATCCATCTCGACTTGCAGCCGACCAATTGTACCTAAAATTGAACGAGGTAATACTCCAGTTGTGTTTGTTTTACCACGTGTTCGGTCAGATGTATCTCTTGTCTCCAGGTTTCTTAATCCTGGTTGAGTAAACGCTGTTTCGGTTTGTGGAATATGAGGACTAGTCAACCTGCTTACAACTGCTGGAGGTGCTGTTACTTGGATATCAGTATCAAGATTTTTATATTTTCCTACAATGTCATCGATGAATTTTAAATTTGCTAATACCTGTTCGGAATTAACTAACTCTACCCCATATCGTGCGGCACCTATCCGGTTTGACTCACTAAAAAAGAAGCGACTCGAATTAAATTCAGTGAGTCTCATTCTGACAAGTTTTAAATTTTTTCTTAATTCAGATTCAAAATAGTCATTAACACTGCTGTAAGTTGTGGAGTCTGTGTTAATTTGATTACCATTAAAATGTTCGTCTTCAATTTGCTTAATATGTAAAGCCGCTTGATAAGCTTCATCTAAAGAACGTTCTGGTGTTCTCAGATACCACTTATAAAGTGATACTAAATACGCATAGATTTTTTGGGAAAGGTAATGGTTATTCATTTCAGGGAATTATCCGCCAAAGCGAGGGTGATTTATTAACCACTGTGTGAACATACGAGTTATACTAACAAATTGGCAAGGAGAAGGTTTGTGATTTTTGATTTGCTTTGGGTTACTGGTCCAAGTCGCAGCGGAAAAACTGCTCGTTTAGTTGAACAGTTCTCTTCTTGGGTTGCCGCTAGCCAGCAAGAATCATTTTATACTAAAAAAACTGGCAAGAAAAGTAGTAATGATAACCCGAAGCGTTTATTTGTCCATCCAAGCAAGCCGGGTATTTTAGCGTTTGCAGCGAATAATGAATTACAGCGAGAGCTAGCAGATAAAATTGTTACAGCAACACAGGGGAAATACCCAATACGTGTCAAGACTCCGTTGACGTTTTTTCAGGAAGAAGTAATTTTATTTTTTCCTTTGTTGGTAGAATTATTGGGTTTAAAAGCGCAGTTCCCGGTGCGGTTGCGTCCAGAAACCGAGCAAGAGTTGGCACGCAGGTTGTGGCACCCACATTTGGATGACGAGGTGTTACGACGCGCGGGTGTGAACGAGTATCGTTTTGTGCGTCGGGTCATTGACTTATTCCAGTTAGCAGCAGTGAGTGGAAATAGCTGTGAGGATATAACTAGTTTATTAGCAGAAGGTTTAGGAAGTGCGTCAAATTTGGAACCCGAATTTTATTCAGAGTTAATAATAGAGTGGCGTGACTGGTGTCAAACGCGAGGTTTTTTGACGTATGGAGTCATTACGGAACTTTTTCATCAACATTTATTACCAAACACTACTTATCAACGGCGCCTAAAAGAGCGGTATCAAGCGATATTAGCAGATGATGTTGGTGATTATCCTGCTGTTGCACGTGATTTATTTGACGTATTGATTGATTTTGGCGCGGTAGGCGCCTTTAGTTATAATCCAGATAGTATTGTGCGGTTGGGGTTGGGTGCTGACCCTGTTTACTTAGAATCTTTGGCAGAACGGTGTGAAGTGGAAACGTTAACACCGAGTATGGGTAGAAGTATTGGTGATACAGTCGTAACACAAATGCTGGAATATGTGAGTGAGCCAATGACTTTGTTAAACTTGCCTGATAATATTCAGTCAATTCAAACAACGTCACGAGCTGCATTACTGCGACAGACTGCTGAGACAATAGTAAAAGCAGTAAAGTTAAAGCAAGTCGAAGCACAGGACATTGCCATAATAGCACCAGGTTTGGATGCAATTGCCGAATATACGCTCACATCTATTCTTAGCAAGCAAAATATTTACGTTAACTTATTAAATAACCAGCGACCCTTAATTGCATCTCCCTTAATTCGGGCATTACTGACGTTGATATCTTTAATATATCCTGGGAATGGGCGCCTAGTTGACCGGGACTCCGTATCGGAAATGTTGGTAGTGTTGAGTCGAGGTAATTTGCTAGCTAGGACTGATAATGATATTGATGATGCATCAGATACAGTAATGAATACACATTACCCACATATAGACCCAGTACGCGCGGGTTTACTAGCAGATTACTGTTTTGTACCTCATCCAGATGCACCAACTTTATTAACAGCGACAAGTTTTGACCGTTGGGACAGGTTGGGATATGCAGCAACGAGAGCATATGAGCAGATATTACAGTGGATAGAAACACAGCGAAGTCGGCAGCAAGAGCGTGTAATACCTAGTCCAATATCATTATTGTATGCAGCAATAGAGAAATTTTTCCTCAACGTTACTAATTTACCCTACGACCAAATCACAACACTGCGGGAATTATTAGAAACAGCACAACATTACTGGGAAATAGATACTCGACTGCGAAGTCAAAAAACAGGAGAAGATGGAAGCGGTACACAGCAACTTACCCTACCAGTTTTTAATACTCCCTTTGCGACTAATTCCACAATTGCGGAATTTATTCAATTATTGCGACGTGGGACAATTGTATCGTATCCGTACCCAGTTCGTCCTGTCGGCCCAGCAGCGAATGCAGTAACTATATCAACAATATTTCAATACCGTTCAAGTCGCAAATCACACAACTGGCATTTTTGGTTAGATGCAGGTTCATACTTATGGGCAAAAGGAGGTGCAGCGACATTATACGGCGCCAACTTATTTTTGCGCGATAGATTAGGGCAACCTTGGACAGCCGAAGACGAAACCCTCGCAGAAAACCAACGGGTAAAGCGAATTTTAACTGACTTACTCGCGCGCGTATCTGACCGACTATATCTGTGTCACAGTGAGTTAGCAGTAAACGGTACTGAACAACTAGGTCCCTTACTACCCCTAGTCAATGCTTCTCTACCCGTCACCAATGAAACTTAATAAAACTCTTTCTTGTGGAACGGGCATCCCTGCCCGTTACTGTAAATAATCCAGTACAGTACAAAATATGTCACAAGCGGCCAATACTAACCTTACAAGAAATAGAGAAAATGAAGTAGATACATACAAGTTATATAAGAACTTTACATGTATGCGCTTTTTACAAGTAACATCCTTAAATCTATATTACCAATTCATAACTGTTAAGCTTGTTACTTCAACAAATTCTCTATCAGCAGTTACTAGAATTGCTCTCGCTTGAAGTGCGCTTGAAGCAACTATTGCATCTGGAAGTTTTAGCCGATATTGTATGCGAGTTTGAATGATTTGTTCAATCAATGAATTATTATCGGCAAGTAAGTTTATTACTTCTACACGCTGGAGAAACTCCTCAAAAAGCTTTCGGTCTTCTTCACTAATCTGTGAAAAAGCTAAAAATTCAATTTGGCTAATAACTGAAATTCCAATCCACTCAGCATCTTGTAGTAATTGGACTAATGCCTTAGAACCCTTCAACAAAGCGACAATAGCATTCGTGTCAAGTAGATAGCGTTTACCACTCATCTCTTAATGTCCTTTGCATAGCCACACTGTCACCTTGCCATTTTAAACGTCCCGCCAAATCTGAAAAATCGTAAGATTTTTTCTGAGTATTTTCTGGAATAGTACCTGGGTTTAAGACTATGACTACATCAACGGCGCCTGCCGATAAGTCCGTTGGTACATCAATATGTAAATTACCCGAAGCATCAATAACTGTTGCTAGCTTTAAAACTTTCATATTTTTACAACTTTCACGCTACTCCCAATTATATGAGATAAGGTTGGGTTTTCCTACCACAAGCGAATATCCTTTGAATAACGGATAACTGCGCTTGTGCTTCCTCACTGGAGTTTAGACTAAATAATCTAAAACCCTTGTGTAGCAA
Source organism: Calothrix sp. CBUCES-K 9914 (assembly GCF_059640475.1). Lineage (NCBI taxonomy): Bacteria > Bacillati > Cyanobacteriota > Cyanophyceae > Nostocales > Calotrichaceae > Calothrix > Calothrix sp. CBUCES-K 9914. Next base: position 7,033 of record NZ_JBXXZH010000093.1, on the reverse strand, counting down.
GCATTCTAGACTTTGGAATTAGAAACAGTCAATAAATCATAAAAGCCTTGCTGGATAAGGGTTTGGCGGCTTGATTTGTCAAAATAGTCTAAACTCCAGTTCCTCAACCCAACCTAAAATTACGTTCCTCAGCTATTTTTAACAGTTTTAGAGATTTGTTTGTTTGCAGATGCTCCTACGTTTGAGTTTATGCTTTCGCGCTGAAGTCGTTCCTAAAGCGCTGAGGGCAAGGAGTAGTTGTACCATTGCTGGCATTTGCAGGTAGGTGGGAAGTTGCTGCTGGACTGATGATGGCAGAACGTACAGGTAAAGCAGTTCGTACCCCTCCGCGCGACGCTTTGCTTTCCTATGCAGTTAGTCAAGTTGGTAATGGTTTTGGGTTTGGGTTACATGAAGCTATGGATCAAATAGGCGCCGTTATTGGCCCGTTATCTGTTGCTGCTATAGTCTATTTTCAGGGAGAATATAAAAATGGCAAGAGCAGTTGACAATTAATGCTCCTGTTGTAATGATTGTAGAATCTAAAAATGAAGATATTAAAGGTGGTTTAGGTCAGTGTGCAGCAGCAATGTTAGCTGCCCAATTGTTTAATCAGCAAGAAGAGAATCAAATTAAAACAATTTATGGTGCCGTCACAACAGGAGATATTTAGAAGTTTTTGAAGTTAGAAAACACAGATGTATTTATTGATTTAGATAATTATTACATAAAAGAAATTGATAAAATTATTGGCATATTATCTCAAAGTGTTGAATGAAAATTAGTGCTAAAGCGTACCTTTGTGTCGTCTGTCATTCAGCTTGATTACCTAAACTTAACCATAAATCTATCTAAAATAAGTAGAATATTAATATTATTGAGAATCTTAGCCAAATAGTTCTAGCTTACCAGGGGGTAAAATATGGCTGTTACTAACCCACAGCCTCAGTTAAAACGTGAGTTAGGAGTATTCGGCGCCACCTTCATGGGTTTGGGGTCGATAGTTGGTACTGGGGTATTTGTTAGTATTGGTATTGCAACAGGGATAGCAGGTTCTGCGGTAATATTAGCAATCTTTATAGGCGCCTTAGTAGCAACTTTTAACGGACTCAACAGCGCACAGTTAGCAGCAAGTCATCCGGTAAGCGGTGGTACTTATGAATATGGGTATAGATATTTGACTCCAGCGTTTGGGTTTACAGCAGGTTGGATGTTTTTGGTGGCGAAAACAGCTTCAGCAGCTACAGCAGCTTTGGGTTTTGCAGGATATTTAATCAATATTCTAGGTTTAAGTTCAACCTTGATTGTTCCGATAGCGTTTATTACTGTGGCAATTATGACTGTAATTGTTCTTAGTGGAGTAAAACGCTCAAATTTTGCCAACACTGTAATAGTATCTGTAACGCTGTTATCGTTAGGGTTTTTTATTCTGCTTTGTTTACCGCGCGCAATAACTGAAGGTGCAAGCAATTTATCACCGAATTTTAGCGAAGTTTCCCCAGCTAATATACTTCAAGCTAGTGCGTTAATGTTTGTTGCTTATACAGGTTATGGACGTATTGCGACAATGGGGGAAGAAGCTAAAAACCCACGAGAAACTATACCCAAAGCAATGATTGTTTGTTTAGTACTAACAATGCTGCTATATATAACAGTAGCAACCGTGGGTATTGGTGCAGTCGGAGTAGATGTATTAGGTAATCAAAGTCAACAAATTAGAACGGCGCCATTAGAAGCAGCAGTTCGTGAAGTTGCAGGTAGTGGCGCCAGTATAGTTTTAGCAGTAGGCGCCATGACAGCAATGTTGGGTGTACTGTTGAATTTAATACTAGGATTATCCCGCGTATGGTTAGCAATGGGAAGACGCTTTGATGCACCAAGAATTTTCGCGCGTTTAAACCAACAGCAAACAACACCATACTACGCCGTTATAGTAGTAGGCGCCACAATAGCACTGTTAGTATTATTAGGTAACGTCAAAACAACTTGGTCATTCAGTGCCTTCAGCGTATTGATATATTATGCAATAACCAACTTTGCAGCATTAAAAATTCCACCTCAAGAACGACTATATTCCAAATCGATAGCCATCTTAGGAATATTATCCTGCTTATTCTTAGCATTTTGGGTAGAATCATCAATTTGGCAAGTTGGTATCGGATTAATAATTGCAGGTCTAATTTGGCACAAAGTTAGACGTGCCGTAGCAACACAAAATTTATAATCCCCCTAAATCCCCCTTAATAAGGGGGACTTTAAGAAGCTATAATTTGTCTATTAAAAAGATAATTTAAATTTTAATTTAGTAGGATTTAGCCCCCCTTAATAAGGTGGATTGGGGGGATTAATCTTACCCTAAAAAATTAATTTTAACTCTTTCCTACCTTTATTAACGCATCTTCAGCTGCTGCTTTTTCAGCTTCTTTCTTACTCTTCCCCCTACCTTTACCATATACCTTCCCTTCAACTACTACTTTTGCTAAAAAAAGTGGTGCATGTGGTAATCCACTTTCATCGACTGTTACATAATTAGGAGGATTCTTAGAAACATTTTGCTGCACCCACTTTTGAAACCGATTTTTTGAATCAACATCAGAACGAGATGTAACAACACTTTTAGGAACTGCGTCAAAAAGTGGTTCAATAATCTTTTTAAGTGCCTTAGTATCGCAGTCATTATCAAGATAATAGGCGCCAACAACCGCTTCAAAAGTACTACTAAGTAAATTCTCATTATAAAAACCACCTTCTCGGATAGTTCCCTTACCTAAACGCATCCGAAAATCTATACCAACTTCAAGAGCAAACTTAGCCAGTTGCTTCTCATCAACCAACGCAGAACGTCTCCGAGTTAACTCATCCTCGCTTTTATCTGGAAAGCGATGAAATAAATATTGCCCACTGAGAAAGTTTAATAAAGCATCACCTAAAAATTCTAATCGTTCATTGTGTTCTCCGGCGCCTGGGTTTTCATGAACATACGAACGATGAGTAAGCGCGTGACGCAATAACTTTTCATTCCGAAACCTTAACAATTCATGCATTTGATTAAAAATTTAACCTATATAGAGATACATATCACAACTTTAAACCGCGACAAATACGGTTTAAAATAATCTTGCTTTTTGAAGACAAGATATAAAAAAAGGAACAATATGTATATAAAAGCCGTTTTTAAAAGCATTATCTCAAGGATTTGTGCCCGCAGGTGAAGATGCACAACTTCTGCTATCTGAACATTATAACCAAGCAGAAGAACAAGACTTGATGGACGCGCTGCAAAAGGTATCCAATAAATATGATTTGGCTGATTTTAATGCCAAAATCTTACACCAGCATATCGAGCATGATATTAAAACGAAGCAGAAGAGATTCTGAGAAAGTTACAAAAATAAGACCCAGCATAATTTGAACGCATTGCTAATTTACCACATGGTATTCGCACCGCTCAATTCTCCATGCAAAAAGGAACATACGTTTTCTGTGAAGCTTCCGACCCTAACCGTCCTGATATTAAAGGCTATCAGCAATTATTCTTATTAAATGATAAGGTAGAAATAATTTCTAGAGATATTCCTCGTATTTTAGGCACCATCAAAGTTTTGGACACCACCCCCACATTCAAAATTTCTGTATCTCATAACTCTGCTGTAACGTGTAAGTTTATAAATAATTAGGCAGGAAAAACTTTGTTTAAATCGATTGATAAATCAGGGAAACAAGATAGTTTCACGGTTTGATTGGGTAATTCAACACGTTTATTTCGATAATTATATTTACCTTGATTATCTTGATACGGCTCGCTGTAACATTCCAATTGGTTATCAGCTAGATTAAATATCCAGTAATCAGAAATACCAACTTCAGCATATAAGGGTAATTTTACATCTTGGTCATAATCTATAGATGAGTCGGAGACTTCCATAACTAGCAACACATCTTCTGGAGTAGGATGACCAGAAAAATAATCATCAGAACTATTTTTAACTATAGCAAAATCTGGTTCAGGTTCGCTGTTGGGGGGCAAAGTAACAGGAGCTTGACATTGTAAAGTTGCTCGGTCACCAACTAATTTGGGCAGTTCTTTCAATAATTTTCTTAAGCAAGTTTCATGTGCCTTCCCTTTTGCAGCCATCTGGATGATTTCTCCTTTAATTAGCTCAATGCGACTATCTTCATGGAAAAAGCCTAATTCTGCTAACTTGTGGTACTCATCAAGAGTGAAACGTTTAGCCTGAGCAATTGCCATAACTTTTCTCTAGAAAAATTGTACTTGTAAATATAACAACTATTTTAAAGCCGTTGGACAGGCACAACAAAAACTAACGACTTAATACTCAGCACTCAGCACTCAGCACTATTCTGGTATGCTTATAGCCGATAAGATAATTATTTAAGTTTATGCCAGCTTCTATTCAACCTACTATTACGGCTTTTCCCCTGGCTGCCGTCGTCGGTCAGGAAGCTATTAAACTAGCTTTACTATTAGCAGCAGTTGACCCTGGACTTGGGGGAGTTGCTATTGCAGGTCGTCGCGGTACGGCTAAGTCTGTAATGGCGCGCGCTATTCATGCTTTGTTGCCTCCTATTGAAGTGGTTAAGGGGGGGATAAGTAATTGTGACCCAAGTCGTCCTGAAGAATGGGATGATTTTCTTGTAGAACAGGCATCCTGCCTGTTAATAGAGGACAGGCAAGATGCCTATCCTACGGAGGTTATTCCGGCGCCTTTTGTACAGATACCGCTTGGCACTACTGAGGATAGGTTATTAGGTTCTGTAGATGTGGAACAGTCGGTGAAACAAGGCGCCACTATATTTCAACCTGGGTTACTTGCTGCTGCACATCGAGGAGTTTTATATGTTGATGAAATTAACTTACTTGATGACCAAATAAGTAACCAGCTATTAACTGTATTATCGGAAGGGCGTAACCAAGTTGAGCGTGAAGGTATTAGCTTTCAACATCCTTGTAGACCTTTATTTATAGCTACATATAACCCAGAAGAAGGAGACTTACGCGAACATCTTCTTGACCGTATCGCTATAGTTCTTTCTGCTAGTGGTGTACTTGGTTTAGACCAGCGTGTTGAAGCTGTGGAACAAGCTATATCTTACTCGCGTTCGCCTCAAGAGTTTTTACAGCAGTATAGCGAAGATATTGATAGCATTAAAACTCAGATTATTTTGGCGCGCGAGTGGCTCAAAGAAGTAACTATTACCCATGAGCAAATAGCTTATTTAGTTGATGAAGCAGTACGCGCGCAAGTTCAAGGACACCGTGCGGAGTTATTTGCTGTGCGAGTGGCAAAAGCAGCTGCTGCTTTAGAAGGACGTAATAAGGTTACTGCCGAAGATTTAAAACGCGCGGTGGAATTAGTAATAGTACCAAGGGCAACTGTTATACAAACACCACCCGACCAACCACCACCTCCTCCCCCACCTCCACCACCACAAAACCAAGAGGAACAAGAAGACCAAGAAGAAGAACAGCAAGAGGAAGAAAAAGAAGAAACTCAACAAGAACCTCCTGGTATTCCTGAAGAGTTTATATTTGACCCAGAGGGAGTATTACTTGATGATAGTGTGTTGTACTTTGCCCAAATGGCACAGCGTCAAGGTAAGTCAGGAAGTCGTAATTCCATATTTTCTGATGACCGAGGACGTTACGTTAAGCCAATGTTGCCTAAAGGTAAGGTAAAACGTATTGCAGTTGATGCTACATTACGTGCTGCGGCGCCATATCAAAAAGCGCGTAGAGAAAGACAACCAAATCGTAAAGTCGTTGTTGAACAAAGTGATATACGTTCAAAACGCTTAGTTCGTAAAGCAGGCGCCTTAGTTGTGTTTATAGTTGATGCATCTGGTTCGATGGCATTAAACAGGATGCAGTCAGCAAAAGGCGCCGTCATGCAATTACTAACCGAAGCGTATCAAAACCGTGACCAAGTATCATTAATACCTTTTAGAGGTGAGCAAGCAGAAGTGTTATTACCTCCAACTCGTTCAATAGCACTCGCGCGTAATAGATTGGAAAGATTACCTTGTGGTGGTGGTTCCCCATTAGCACATGGATTAACTCAAGCTGTACGTGTAGGTATTAACGCGCAAATGAGTGGTGATATTGGGCAAGTTGTATTAGTGGAGGGCTGCCTGGATGCCTGCGAGCCCCACCCGTGTCGGGATGAGTGGCCCCTGCAGCCGTGCAGGAGGCTCCCCCAGCAGCACCCTCACACACGCCTCAACAGAGGCTGACGTGGCGGCCAGGTTGTATCCCCCCTCCAGCAGCAGCACTGTGGGGGCCACTGGCTGCAGCAGTGCAGTCATGTGGCCGTAGCAGGCTGGGCTCACGTGGCAGCCGCCCAACGGGTCACCATGGGCCTGACGGGACAGCGGCGAGAGGGGGGGAGCAGTTGGGTTGGTGTTAGCAGCTTGCAGGTAAGCGCGCAAGGAAGGTGCTGAACTCAATGCGATGCAGACGTGTAGATTTGTAACTCAGCCTGCTCTTGCAGGCATCCTTCCACACACAAGCAGCAGGCTGTGCAGGTGGCAGCCACCCAGAGGGTCACCATGAGGCTACAGGGACCAGGTGGAGAGGGGGGCAGGGGGTTGCGGCAGCTTGCAGGTGAGCACGAGACAATGATTGAGACAACACACTGCAGACATGGCAGTGGCCTTTGCCAGGTTTGCATACGATCATATTTGCATGCATAAGCAGCAGGCTGTGTAGGCAGGAGGGGTCGTGGCGGGTCGTGAGTTCTTGAACGGCCTGAACTTTTCGGGAGTGCCCCCTCACAAGTTGGTATTGCGAGTGGGGTGTCCCGTTGTTTTGCTAAGGAACTTGACCGGTGGGCTTGCAAATGGCACGCGTTTGATTGTCACACGGTTGGGAGACCGTGTTATTGAGGCAAGGGTTGCCACTGGTCCCTCCAAGGGCGAGGTTGTGTGTATACCACGCCTTGGCATCACCCCTTCAGACACAAGCATGCCATTCACACTGCGCAGGTTGCAGTTCCCTGTCAGGCCTGCCTTTTGTATGACTATCAACAAGTCACAG
>NZ_JBXXZH010000092.1:0-32071 GCF_059640475.1 Calothrix sp. CBUCES-K 9914 | reverse complement strand
AAAAGCGCTCTGAAGCACAAGAAATTTACGAGCAAGCAAAGAAAGAAGGGCGTACTGCGGGGTTATTGGAACAAGAGCGGGATAATATTTTTACTCAGTCTTTAGCTAATATTTTGCCTGGTGAACAAATTGATGTGACGATTCGTTATACAGATAGTTTGAAGTTTGACGCGGGAAGTTATGAGTTTGTTTTCCCGATGGTAGTAGGACCGAGATATATTCCAGGTGAGTTGATCTCCCCAACAGAGTTTGATACTGACCAAGTACCAGATGCTTCGCGTATTACTCCGCATGTGATTCCACCAGGTATGCGTTCTGGGCATGATATAAACTTGACTGTGGAAATTGATGCGGGTGTGGTTGTTACTGAGATTAAATCACCTTCGCATCAGTTAGAAATAGAACATATTGCTCAAGTTGCACGGATAAAGTTGGGTGTTGAAGATACTATTCCGAATAAGGATTTTATTTTACGGTATCAAGTTGCTCAGAACGAAATACAATCAACTGTGTTGACTCAAGCTGATAGTCGTGGCGGACACTTTGCTATTTATCTCATTCCGGCTTTGGAGTATCAACCAAATCAAATCGTTCCCAAAGATGTCGTATTTTTAGTTGATACATCTGGCTCCCAGTCCGGCGCCCCTTTACAGCAGTGTCAGGAGTTGATGCGACGGTTTATCAATGGGTTAAACCCTTCGGACACTTTTGCAATTCTAGATTTCTCAAATTCTGTAAGACAATTATCAAAGGCGCCACTGCTGAATACTCCAGAAAATCGCCAAAATGCAATTAACTATATTAATAAGCTGCACGCGGCTGGTGCTACAGAAATGCTCGGTGGAATTAAAAAAGCTATTAATTTTCCGGCGCCTGCTGGTAGATTAAGAACGGTGGTTTTACTCAGTGATGGATATATTGGCAATGAAAATGAGATTCTTGCAGAAGTTCAAAGTACACTCCAACCCGGAAATCGTTTATATAGCTTTGGTGCAGGTAGTTCAGTAAATCGTTTTTTACTCAACCGCATTGCAGAAATTGGACGCGGTGTTTCGTATATCATTCGTCACGATGAAAAAACGGACGAAGTTACAGAAAAATTCTTCCGCCAAATAAATAATCCTGTGCTGACAAATATTCAAGTTAGCTGGGAAGGACAAGGAGAAGCACCATTAATTTATCCAGAACAACCACCTGATTTATTTGCTCAACAACCATTAGTTTTGTTCGGACGCAAACAAGATTCTATAAATGTACATATTCATGCCCGTGGAAATACTGGTAACGGTGATTACGAAAAAGTATTTTCCATTAATTTTACATTATCTGGCAACCCTGCTGTTGCACAACTATGGGCGCGCGCTCATATCAAACAACTGACGAATGAAATGTTCGCGTATGAAACAACAGCAAAAGTCAAAGCAGTAACAGATATTGCCTTAATTTACCAATTATTATCTCAGTACACAGCGTTCGTAGCTGTTAGTGAAGAAGTAAAAGTAAACCCAAATGGGGAGTCAATAAAAGTAGAAGTACCCGTAGAAATGCCCCAAGCTGTTAGCTACGAAAGTACTTTTGGCGAATCTGTACGGGGAATTACTACTGCAATGCCAGCAGGAGGTAGTATAAACTATCTCGCGGCGCCATCTCCATCTCAAACACCTGATTTTCTTGGAAAGCGTTCTGCCGCAAAAGTATCAAATCAACTTTACATACCTTACGAAACACAGATAAACCCTCAAATAACCCTTATCAGCATTACAGGTTTAGAAGAAGACGTAGTTAACGAACTAACAAACTATTTACAGAGTCAATCAATACCAGATGGCTATAGTGGTCAAATAGTAATAGAACTACAGTTAAATAAAGGTCGTGTTCAACGGGTAAGCTTTGATGAAGATGCTTCGACGTTGAAAGCTGTGAAAATTCTAGCAGCTATTCGGCGCCTCCTGGTTTCATGGAGAGCATCACAACAAATCATTGCAATTGCTCATCTAGTTATTGATATCAAGTGACGCAATAAGGGTGCGTGACGCTATTAGATTTGCTCTTCGTTTCAAAATTTTGGTAGCGTCACGCACCCTACGTTATCTTCGTTGTAAGATTGTTATAGCGTCACACACCATTACCTGTTAATTTGTTTATAATTGCTTGATGTTGCAATTTAAGTACTCTTCGGTTATTGAGGCGCCTGTGGAAGTCGTTTGGCAATTTCATGAGCGAACGGATGTTCTCCAGCTACTTACTCCACCTTGGCAACCAATTAAAGTTATCCGTCGTGAGGGTGGTTTGAGTATTGGCGCCATCACTGAGTTCCGTATGTTTTTGGGAATGTTGCCTTTGACTTGGTTAGCACGACACACTGAGTATGAGCAATACCGATTTTTTACTGACGAACAGCTATCGGGACCATTTGAGTTTTGGCAGCACCGACATTTGTTTGATACAGAAGGCAGTAAAACCAGATTGACTGATGCTATCTCTTTTTCTATGCCCGGTGGCGAAACTTCAGAGTTTTTCGCTGGTTGGCTTGTACAAGCTCAACTTGATGCTACGTTTCGTTACCGTCATGAGATAACTAAACGAGAATGTCAATCTAAATGAGTCAAAAGCGCTGAGTGCTGAGTGCTGAGTGCTGAGTGCTGAGTGCTGAGTGCTGAGTGCTGAGTACTTAACCAAAAAATTATATACTATTTCCTTTTCTTAAAGAATATATGAACGCCTGGGATATTTAGTTGTCCTGGGCGGTTTTTTATACGATACTAATTCAATCATTTCAACCGTAATAACACTTATCAAACACTTAATTTCTTCAGTCTTGTTCTAAGTTTGTTCGGTAATTTCACTTAAAAAAATATAATAAATGAAGATTTTCACGAGTAAATCCACTTGGCGCTCTGAACTGTTACGATTTAAGCTGACTTGGATTGGTATATTAGTTTTACAAGTTCTTACTGTTCAAGCTATTGTTCAAACTATTACTCAAAGAGCGGTTGCTCAGTCTAGTTTTGAACAACCAACATCAACACAAGTATGTCCACTCCAAAACTCATTCCCTAGACGTAGCTTTGAAACTGCTAAATACAAGGTTTATATATGTCTGGGGGACACTAAAAATCCTTTGGGTTATTATGTCCGCGTTACAAAAAGCGACGATATCAAAATTACCCTACCCATAACAAGAAAAAATGGTGAGACTTATATCGTAAATCAAGGTGAAATTAGTCATATTGTTTCACCTTACGAGTTCATGATAAATAAATCGGGGCGTATTCTGAACCGAGAAAGGGTACTTAAAGCAGTTACTGCAGATGGACAGCTCTTAGCTAGCGCTTGTCCACAAGGTGAAAATGTTCTTATTGAAGCTGTCACCAGAAGTTTTATCGTTTATATATGTGGCAACAATAAACCAGGAAGCTACGTTGGTGTTACACGACAAGGTAACGAAAAAATTACTCTTCCTCTACAAGAACTTAAACCAGGCGCCGTCCGAACGCAGGAGTATGTTGCAGTCAATGGTAAAACTCGTTTTCTCTTGACTCGCGATAATTTAGAAATTGCCGAAGGTGACTTAGTTATTGTCAAAGAGAAAGTACTGCGGTGGCAATAACTTTTTTATACAATGGCGCCCCTCTACCTCTCTGTACATAGTGTGTCTTTGTCAAAAGTTTTGGTGTGTTGTAGCATCGGTGTCTCGCCTGTGCGTAGGTCAGGCAAGATGCCTAACCTACAGGTTATTTTATATACTACCAAAACTTATGACGTGGACTACTAGTGGTCTGTCTCTGTGGTAAAAAGAAAATCACCATAGACAGTAAAGACGCGATGTTCCTCGCGTCTTTACACAGATTATAAATTACACATCTTGATTTTTAAGGGTTTGTCGTGAAACCCACTGGAGTAAACCGGGAAATAAGCGGTATATCGACTGTGATAAGTTGGCAGAACCAACCATTACCTCTGACTTTTGTTTGCTTACTGCTTCCCAAATTGCTTTCGCCACATCTTTAGGCTTTTCAATCACAGGACTATTTATAACCATACCAAGTTGTTCGCGACGCATAAGAGCATCTTCTTCATTTTTGCCGCGAAATAGTGCCCGTTCTAAAAAGCTGCTAGCAATAACGTTTGGATAAATACCGCAAACCTGGATACCTTTTGGCTTCAGTTCTGCTTGTAATGCTTCTGTAAAACCTGTTACAGCAAACTTGCTCGTGCAGTAGGCAGTTAGATAAGGTGTAGGTACTTTCCCCCCTATTGAACTAAGATTAACGATAGTTCCGCTTCTGCGTTTGAGAAAATGGGGTAACAGCGCGTTTACTGTGTGAATATACCCCCATAAGTTTGTATCAATTATTGTATGCCAATCTTCCAACGAGAAGTTTTCGACTGTTCCAGTTGCGAATATACCCGCATTATTTACCAACACGTCTATATTTCCATAACGTTCTAAGCTTTTTTGTACAAGTGTATTTACTTGCTCTGCGTCGCGGACATCGCAAGCAACTGTCAACTCCTCATTATTTAAGCCAAGATTTTTGATTTCCTGCGCTGTAGTTTCCAAGTCCTCTGTTGACCGCGCGGCTAATGCTAGGTTATATCCTTTGCGCGCGAATAGCAGAGCCGTCTGTTTTCCTATGCCTTGTGAGGCGCCTGTAATTAATATTGTGGGAGCCATTATCCTTGATTTAAAAACACATGTACTTTAATTAGTGTGGTAAATCCAACTCTAAAATCCTTCTCACTATGGTTATAACTGTAGTTTTTGTGTCATATATTAGTATTCACTATGTTGAGTATTTTTAATACTTATTGAATATTCAGTAACTTCAGTACTGAAGTATTTAAGTGCAAAGGTTTATATAGGTTACAATACTTAAAATAAATAACTCTTTAAAGGTAAATCAGCTTTGAGAATGACAAATTGGTATCCAAAAGTTACAAATATACATGTGTAATCAACACAAACATTTAAACCATAGGCAGATAGATAAATTTATTTAGATACCTATTATTTGTGTAAGTGCTATACAACTTATTATTTAACGATGGGTAATGCGTAATACTTAGTCCTACGTTTCAATATGCTAACATTTGAGCCTTCGTACTGATGAATACTAATTTAATGCTACAAAAAACAATTGTATACCCAATACAAATTTCCATCGATAACTATATCAAGAATTATCAAGGTATATTTACTGCTGTCTCAATTATATGTATATGGGGTATTAGCTTTTTTTCGCTAATGAACGTCGATGTTCAAAGCACTAATATCTTTTTCCTGTTCGCTGCTGTAATCTTGCAAACGTTTCTTTATACTGGACTTTTCATCACTGCACATGATGCAATGCATGGAGCAGTTATAAATCATAATATAAAATTAAATCATTTTATTGGTTCATTAAGTTTATTTTTATACGGCGGTTTATCTTATAAAACATTACTTAAAAAACATTGGCAACACCATCAACATGTAGCTACAGCAAGTGACCCAGATTTTCATAACGGTGAGCATAAAAATCTAATTGCTTGGTACTTTCATTTTATGAAGAATTATTGGAGTTGGAAGCAGATTATTCTTATAACAATTACCTATAACTTTGCTAATTACTTTTTTGATGTACCTCGTTCTAATCTAACTTACTTTTGGGCAATACCGTCGTTACTAAGTTCATTACAGCTATTTTATTTCGGTACTTTTATACCTCATAGCGAACCAAGTACCGGATACGTAGAACCGCATCGCTCTCGCACTATTTCTTATCGGGTTTGGTTGTCTTTTATAACTTGCTACCATTTTGGATATCATGAAGAACATCACCAATGTCCTCAAGTTCCTTGGTGGCAACTACCTAAAGTGCATCAGCTTGGACTGCAACTTGTGGACGTAGACAAAGATATGAAAGTGGCCCGAGAAGTGGAACAAGTGCAATAAATAAATAGAATTTTTCCATCTGTTGCTTATTCCAGTTTCGACGTGCAATATCATCATCCAATATGCTCGTCGGAAACAATAAATAGAATAAACCGAAAGCAAGACTCATTCCATTAATGAATTTATCATTCAGAAACTGTTCGATAAATTCATCCCAATTACCAAATGCTAAAGCGTATACAAACAAACCAATTGTCATAAAACTAAGTGTATAAGCAAAAACGCGCGATTCGAGAAATTTCAAAAAGCCATCTTTCTCACCTGTAAAGCTTTGATTTGGCTCGCGTAATGCTAAGTATGGTATCAAACCTAGTACACCTGATGCTACGGAAGCGATTGCAAAAGGATAAAAACGTATTGATTGCATTCTACCATCGAAGAACAAAAGGCTACTATAAATAAATAGCCAAATGCCAACAAGTGCGAATAACGACAAAATAACTGGATTTATCTGCGTCCATTGAAGCGTTATTATATTCAAAAGTAATTTAATAGTCGCTTCTAGATGCAGTGGTGGGGCAAGAATAATTATATAACTAATAAAACCTGCCCACAGTAACAACAGTGCATTTCGATTCATAAAAGATTCATCTTAATTTTAAGTCGTAACTGGTTTTTGTGAACTTTGATTTACGTTACTACCAATTTCTGGTAATGGTTTTCTTACACATAAGTATATCAAGGCACCGAATAATGGAACTAACGCAACTAGCCAAAATAATCCTTTATTATCTACCATTCCCCGACGTGCCATGTCATCCCTGACAAGACTAGAAAACAATAAACACAGCAAGCAAAAGTCTAAGCTCATCACGTGAATAAAACGGCTAGTTTGCCATTGCTGTACAAAATCATTCCAGTTTCCTTGAGTAATTCCATAAACGATTAGAATTATGGCGCCAACTGATAGTAAAATACCTGTGATTCGTGAATCTAAAATTTTAATAAAAGCATTTTTTTCACCTACAAACTCAGGATTTGGTTTACGCAGGGCAATGTAAGGCAACAAAGCGAAGGCGCCTACTCCAAATGAACATGTGGCAAACAACCAAGCTGGAACCTTTTGTCCAACACCATCAATAAACACTAAACATGCATAAATCATAGGTAATACACCCATGATATTAAACAGTGCAATTACTAACGGGTTGATTCCTTGCCATTGACCAGTCGATAAATTTTTGATTAGTTCAAATGTGTCGGGTTGGTCAGGAGGCGCAAATACAAAGGCGTAGCTTGTAAACAAGAGCCAGATTAACCAAAATGTTATTTTTCTCAGCATATTTATAGATATTACCTATTGGTGAAGACGACTTATCTATCTTAGGTAATATTTTTATTTTTAATCAAGAATTGATCCCCCCAACCCCCCCTTAATAAGGGGGGCTAAGAGTTAACTTATTTTGTTACTTTTTAATAAAGGCTTTAAATTTTATTCCCCCCTTACTAAGCTACCGTGTACACACATCTTTTTATAATTCTTACATTCCTTTCCTTTGCGTACTTTGCGTACTTTGCGGTTCGTTAAAGAATTAACCGCGCTCGTACGCAAAGAGGCAAAGAAAGAGAAGAAAGGCAACTTTTAGAGACTTGTGTGTACACAGTAGCCTTACTAAAGGGGTTAGTGGGGATTAAATTAACTGATAGCTTCACTTAGGTACTCAGAAGCAGCAGCTACTACCCCAATGGCATTTTCATAATCTAACCGTGTTGGTCCAAGTACTCCAACACTTCCAACTGGAACTGAACCACGTCGGTATGTTGAAGATATTAATGTACAAGTGCGTATTGGTTCTAAAGGATTTTCGGCGCCAATACGAACAGTGACTTTTGGTTTACCTGGTTCTTCTGGTGCGTCAGGTTCCTCAAATATCAACCTCCATAGCTGTTCTTGTTCTTCTTCCAAAAGTTGAATTATCGTTTGCACTTGCTGTAACTGCGAAAACTCTGGTTGACGTAACACCTCGCAAACACCCCGTACCATTATTTGCGCGGGTTCAGGAGAAACTTTACGATGGTTTAACTCTAAAAGCGATGTTTTTAAGAATTCTCCGTAGTGATGAAATTCGCGGTCGAGTTGTGTCCAGTCAAGGTTTGCTATCTCCAACAAACTTTTAGAACGCAAATGACTGTTTAAAAAATTAGAAACAATCTGCAACTCACGGTCTATTAATTCCGCATCACGTTTGCTTCCATCGAGTGCTGGTGGTATATCCAATAATGTTGAATGCGTCTCATACCCTTCTGTAACCACTATCAACATTACCTTGCCTGCTTCGATTTGCACTAGTTGCAGGTGACGCAATACAGCACCACCATTCTGTGGCATCGTAATTAACGTGATGCAACCGCTTAAAGTCGAGAGAATTTGCGCCGCTCCATGCAATAGCGCTTCTAGACTCCAATCTTCCCATTTTAGCCGTGTTGACAGCGCTTGCTCTACCTGTAACGTTATTGCCTCACTCGTCGGCGCCACCAAATTATTGACATAAATTCGGTATCCTGAATCTGATGGTACTCTACCAGCTGAGGTATGGGGCTGGTAAAGTAACCCAGCTTTCTCTAGCACTCCCATTACGTTCCGAATTGTCGCAGAGCTGACACCAAGATTAAACTCTTCTAATAAAGCTTTTGATCCAACTGGCTCGGCTGTGGCAATATAACGTCGCACCGTTGCCAAAAGTATATGCTGTTGTCGATTTGTTAACTTAACTGGCATAGGTTATGTTTACTGAAGGCAAATTTTAATAAAAGTTTGTAAATTTAGGACTCGTTTTATGCTATTGTTCCCTAGGTAAAAGCAAAAAGTTTAATATTTATTTAAGAAAGATACCAAATTAATCTCCCTTTTTTAAGAAGACTCAAAATAATGTTACATTTGTACATAGTAATTTAATCTATGTAAGTAGAAAAGATTCTAATTATACATATTTTTGCCTAAGTACTAAGAGCAAAGTACGATAGCAACACTTGAATCTAATCTACATAGCTATATGAATAACTGACCATCTACTGAAAGGAAGGTCTTCTTGCTTACTTGTATTTATTTGTGTGAATCAAGACATCTAGCACCAGTAATATAGAATCTATGTTTTCATAAATGGCTCAAAAAGGTTGTATTGTTAATAACTAAAATACAAGCCAGCAAATGATTGTTACCTCAGTATAAACGCTAGGGATTATGTAAAATTTTTAATTAATCGTTAACGAATAAATTAGTACTGAGGGATAGAGACATCAATTTGCGTAGAATAAGCAGCTATTCCACCTGTAATATTCTTAACATTAGTGAAGCCTTGACTTACTAACCACTGGCACATTTGAGCCGAACGAACACCATGATGGCATAGTACAAGTGTTTCAAATTCACAATCAAAGCGCGCGTGAATTTGGTCTGCCCAAGTAGCAAATTCACTCAAAGGCAGGTTGACAAAACCATCAATGCTGGCAATGTCTATTTCCTGTGGTTCGCGAACGTCGATAAGTTGAAGCTTCTCGGCGCCTAACAATAAGCGTTCTTGGAGTTGTTCAACGCTAACTTGGGAAAAGCCGGAACTTGGATATTGTGCCATTTAACGTTTTATTCACAATTATATTTCTTATCTTTACACAAATCCCTTCGTTTAATAATGTCGTTATCCTGCTTACCTTGAACTGAAATACCCCCTTTCGCCTTTTCACTTTCCCCTTTAACCTTAAAGTTGTCGGCGTAAGGTGTAAGAGGTATGATGAAAAGCTTATTTATTCGTCTTTTTGTAGTCAGCTTGGTTGCACTGCTTATTAGTGTTACAAGCTGTGATGAAGTATTTGCACTCACTGCGTTTGGTAAAGGAAGCAGTATTGAACCAGGTGCAGCAATATTCGTATCGAAACAGGCGCCTGCGATGATATCTATATTAGATACGCAGTTGGAGTCATTGAGGCCATACGAATCTTCACTTATAAGAACAGTTGAGGCAGCAGGTATAGATTTTCGTAAAGATGTTCAACCCTGGCTAGGAAAAGAAATTACACTAGCTGTCACTAGCTTAGATTTTGACCGCGACCCCGATAATGGTAAGTTACCTGGATACTTAATGGCAATAGCTACCAAGTCACCAGAAAAAAGCCGTGAGTTTGTACAGTTATTTTTCTCGAAACAAGTTTTGGCAGGTAGCGAGTTAAGTGTGGAAGAGTTTGCAGGTGTTAAAATTATTACAGCACCTTCCGAAAAAGGAATGCTCGCTGGTGCAGTTGTTGGGGATAAGTATTTATTGTTTGCTAACGACCCGAAGGTATTACGGGAAGCGATAAATAATGTTCAAGCACCCGACTTAAACTTGACGACTACAACACAGTACGAACAAGTCAAACAAATCTCACCCAAGTCCCTTGGTGTGGCTTTTCTAAATCTTCCAATTGTGGCAGAATGGCTTGGATTGAAGTTACCTGTACAAACCTTTGACTATCAAGTTGTAACGTTGGCGCCAGCTGCAAAAGGTTTTATTGCGGAAACTGTCGCACTATCTACAACAAACGAACTTAAGGCACCGTTGGAATCATTATCAAAACCTGCAGACGCACTACGATATATTCCAGCGAGTGCGGGTATTGCAGTTGGAAGTAAAGACTTAAGTAGTTTAGAGAATAGCAACCTAGCGATGTTTTGGCAACAGCTAAAAAGTGCGCTGTTACCTCAACGAGGAATAACGATAACAGATTTTGTACAGCAAGACGCAGAATCTCAAAAACGCTGGGGTGTAAACTTATCAAAAGATATCTTTGCTTGGGTAAAAGGTGAATACGCAATTGGCTTGATATCAAACTCCCAACAAGCAAACCCTGATTGGATATTTGTTACAGAAACACCACAAACACCATCTGCACTTACAAATTTAGATGCAATAGCAGTAAAAAACGGCTTAAGTATCACTACATTCAATCTTCTCAACCAACCTGTTACTGCTTGGACAGAGTTAAAAGCAGCATCTTCCAAATCTAATGCTCAAGACAAACCATCTTTTAATATTGAAGCAAAAGCTTATGGAGTGCATACAACTATAAATAATTATGAAATTTTCACTTCATCCCTAGAGACCATGCACGAAGTTCTCACAATAGAGGATAATACACTATTAAATAATCGCAATTTTCAGAAAAGTGTCGCAGCGCTCCCTGAGTCAAACGCAGGTTACGTATACATAAATTGGGCAGCTAGTCAACCAATACTGGAGCGTCAGTTACCTGTACTCAAACTGCTAAAAATACTTGCAAAACCTTTCTTCAATAATTTGCGCTCATTAACCGTTACTAACTACGGTAATGACAATAGCTCGCTCAAAGGTGATGTATTTTTCCAGTTTGAAGAATAATCAATATAGTAAAAAGTGCTGAGTGCTGAGTCGGAACTTAAAAATTAGGAGTTAAAAGTTAGAAGTTAAGAGTTTTTATTTAGCACTCATTACTCAGCACTCATTACTCAGCTCTTGTGACAGATTTTGATCTGACACAACCCTTAAATTCTTCAATGCATTTTAGAGTTATAATTTGTATATAAATTTACTCCCACACTGTTGAGAGGCTGCTATGAAAAAACGTCAACATAGACTAATGCCAGCCTTACGAACCAACCAATCCAGAACGTGGACTGCTTGGCTAGCATCCGGATTTCTGTTGGGTATACTTACGGTAATTCCTACAAGTAAAGTGATAGCTGATACGGCAAACTTCGGTACTGTTAGTTTGGCGCCAGGTTTTGATAGTGCCACAGTTTCACTTTCAGGGTATACAGGTGGTTCTTACTCGCTGTCGGCAATAACCAACCGTGATGTTGACAACAAAGCTTGTATTGGTTTTGCCGACCCAACACCCGACCATATTGTTGTTCTACAAAAAGATTTTTCTAAACTGAGAATAGCTATAAATAGCGGTGGTTCTGATACAACACTTCTAGTTCAGGCGCCAGATGGGAAAATTTATTGTGGCGATGACTCTGGCAGGCGTAAAGATGCTAGCATTGCAGCTAATGATTGGAAAGCAGGCACTTACAAAGTTTGGGTAGGTAGTTTTAACCCAGGTGTCAAGCTCAATTACACGCTGTCAATAGAACAACCGTAGGTTAGGCGTCCCGCTTGACCGATGTATATGTAGAGACCAATGCACAGGCGGGACACCTATGCTACGTTATTTTGAACGTAATTCTGTTAATCTGGTTTTAGCATCTTTATAACTATCCAGTTGACCTTTATCTTGAAAAAGTTGTGCTGCTTTCTCAAAGTCACTAATAGCTTCTGATACTTTACCTAAATTTGTACATACAAGCCCCCTATTATAGAAAGCTAAATCATAATCAGGATTTATTTCGATAGCTTTGCTATAATCCTTAATTGCATCCTCCAAAGAACCACGTTCAATATTCGCGTTACCTCGGTAGTTATAAGGATTAGCGTTATTTGGTTCTAGAACTAATAGCTTTGTTAAATTCGGAAATGGCGCCTTTAACATCATTTTTAAATTATTTTTTTATTGCGTTTTACATATCTTAAATAGCTAAACGTAGCTTGGGTGGAGGCTTTGCGTAACCCAACCGACAAAGATTTTGTATTTACTTTATAAATCAACTCTGAGTTTCTGTGGTGAAGTTAATTTTGGAAAGCTGATATTTTCTTACTCTCTTCCCTCTGTGTACAGACGCGATTAATCGCGTCTGTACGTCTCTGTGGTAAAAAAACGTAAGTCACTGCACAGGCGGGACACCTATGCTACAATTTTTCAGATTTTATGATACGGATCATATAGATTCTTTTAGCCTCCAACCAACCTACATATGTGGTAAGAAATCGATGGAGAAGCCACAATAGAAGGACAAGCTTAAATATGTGTAGTTTTTAGCTTGACATACAGGAGTACGTAAAAAAGTGGTTTTACAAGTACAAACAAGCACCTACGAAGCTAAAACTCAAGAAATTGCTCGACAGCTTCTTGCAGCTACCCAAGAAAACCGTTCGTTTTTGGCAAATCTTCGCGACCAGATGCGTTGGGATGATAAATTGCTTGCTTGGGCAATGAGTAACCCCGGTTTACGGGTGCAGCTATTTCGTTTTATTGATACTTTACCCGCGTTACATGATAAATCTGAGATTGCGGCACATTTACAAGAATATCTTGGTGATGAGTCGGTAGAGTTACCGCAGGCGCTCAAAGGGATGTTAAACTTTGCAAATCCTAATTCGGCGCCAGGTCAGTTAGCAGCAACTACAGTTACAACTGCCACTGAGACGTTAGCGCATAAGTATATTGCTGGCGAAAATATCAAGCAGGTATTGAAAACGATTGAGCGGTTGCGTAAAAATAAAATGGCTTTCACTGTAGATTTACTTGGTGAAGCTGTAATTACCGAAATCGAAGCTCAATCTTATCTTGACCGCTACATTGATTTGATGCAGCAGTTGACTGAAGCTTCTAACAGTTGGGGTAGTGTACCATTGGTTGATGAAGCTGATGGACTACCCATACCGAAGGTGCAAGTCTCTGTAAAGTTGACTGCGTTTTACTCACAGTTTGACCCATTGGATGCGAGTGGAAGTGAAGAAAAAGTAAGTTCGCGCGTTCGCACTTTACTACGACGTGCAGCAGAATATGGCGCCGCTGTTCACTTTGATATGGAACAGTATGCTTATAAGGATATTACTTTTAGTATCCTTAAGAAGATTTTGATGGAAGAGGAATTTCGCTCTCGAACTGATATTGGGATGACGGTTCAAGCTTACCTTCGTGACAGCGAACAAGACGCGCGTGATTTAATCGCTTGGGCAAAACAGCGTGGGTATCCAATTACAATTCGTTTAGTTAAAGGCGCCTATTGGGATCAAGAAACGATAAAGTCGATGCAGAAGCATTGGCAACAACCAGTTTATAACGACAAAGCCGCAACCGATGCCAACTTTGAAGTCATAACACAGCTACTACTAGAAAATCATCAATATATATATGCTGCTATTGGTAGTCATAACGTTCGCTCACAAGCGCACGCGATAGCAATAGCGGAAAGCTTGAATGTTCCAAAACGCTGCTTTGAAATGCAGGTTCTTTATGGAATGGGAGATAAAATAGCTTCTGCACTCGTTGATAAAGGTTACAGAGTACGAGTTTATTGTCCTTATGGAGAGTTACTACCAGGAATGGCGTATCTCATTCGACGGTTATTAGAGAATACCGCGAATAGTTCGTTTTTACGCCAAAATATGGAAAATCGTCCAGTAGAAGAGTTGTTAGCGGCGCCTAAAGTTAATTTAGAGAAAGAAACTCTACATAACCTCAACACAAACGGATTTCTTGGTGCAGCAGATACAGACTACGCATCAGAAAATATTAGAGAACTTGCACAGAAGGGTTTAACTCAAGTTAGAAACCAGCTTGGAAAAACCTACTTACCATTAATTAATGGTGAGTACGTTCAAACCGAGTTAGTCGTTGACTCAGTAAACCCATCGAATAAAAGTGAAGTTGTTGGAAAAATTGGACTTGCCAGCGTTGAACAAGCTGAGGCAGCAATGCAAGCAGCATCCAATGCGTTTAAATTGTGGCGAAAAACACCCGTAAGTCAACGCGCTGAGATATTACGCAAAGCCGCTGATTTAATGGAAAGTAGGCGCCCAGAGTTATCGGGATGGATAGTATTAGAAGTTGGGAAACCTTTGCGGGAAGCTGATGCTGAGGTGTCAGAAACTATTGACTTTTGTCGTTACTATGCGCTGGAAATGGAGCGGTTAGACCTCGGTGTTAATTATGACATTGCTGGCGAAACAAATCGTTATATTTACCAACCGCGCGGAATAGTTGTAGTTATATCACCGTGGAACTTCCCACTTGCAATTGCAGCAGGAATGACTTTAGCAGGACTTGTTGCCGGAAATTCAACTATACTCAAACCTGCGGAAACATCTTCGATAATTGCTGCTAAATTCGCAGAAATTATGGTTGAAGCAGGAATTCCAAAAGGTGTATTTCAGTACTTACCTGGTAAAGGTTCTAAAGTGGGCGCCTATTTAGTAAACCACCCCAGTACACACATTATCGCTTTTACCGGTTCCCAAGAAGTCGGATGTCGTATTTATTCAGATGCTGCAACTCTCAAACCTGGGCAAAAGCACATGAAGCGCGTCATCGCTGAAATGGGAGGTAAAAACGGTATTATCGTTGATGAAAGTGCTGACTTGGATGCTGCTGTAGTTGGCACCGTACAGTCAGCATTTGGTTACAGTGGACAAAAGTGTTCGGCTTGTTCACGGGTTATAGTACTAGAACCTATATATGAAACTTTTGTACAGCGGTTTGTAGAAGCGACTAAATCATTAAATATTGGCGCCGCAGAATTGCCGAGTACTCAAGTTGGACCCGTTATTGACGCAAATGCTCAAGCACGTATTTACGAATATATCGAAAAAGGTAAAGCTGAATCAACCGTGGCATTAGAAATGACGGCGCCTGATAATGGTTACTACATTGGCCCAGTTATCTTTAAAGATGTTCCTGCTGATGGTATAATCGCTCAACAAGAAATCTTTGGTCCTGTCGTAGCAGTTATCAAAGCCAAAGATTTTGAACACGCTTTACAAATTGCCAATAGTACCGATTATGCCTTAACAGGTGGAATATATTCGCGAACCCCTTCACATATCGAACAAGCACAAACAGATTTTGAAGTTGGTAACTTGTACATTAACCGTACAATTACAGGAGCAATTGTAGCAAGACAACCCTTCGGTGGTTTCAAATTATCAGGTGTTGGTTCAAAAGCAGGAGGTCCAGATTACTTATTACAGTTTCTCGAACCAAAAACCGTGACAGAAAATATTCAGCGTCAAGGTTTTGCACCAATAGAAGGAGCAGACTAGGCAACGGATGATGAACGGATGTAACGGATAGTTAATAATATTTAAGGTAGGGTGGGCTTCAGCCCACCTTACTTTTTTTAATTATTAAGGTAACAATGAGTAATATTATTATTAAACTAGCTGATTCTTCTGCTGAATTTGAGGCAATTCGTCAAATTAGAGAAACTGTGTTTCAAAAAGAACAAGGAGTTGATGCCAACTTAGACTTTGATGGTAAAGATGAAACTTGTGAACGATTAATTGCGTCCTTAGATGGAAACTTTATTGGTACTGTTCGCATTCGATATTTAGACGCTAGTATTGCCAAAATTGAACGACTAGCAGTGTTGCAAAGCGTGCGTGGATACGGAATAGGTAAGAAACTAATGTTACATGCTTTAGAGATTATCAAGAGTAAAAATATACTCGAAGTTGTAATTCATGCTCAAGAATATATCAAAAGCTTGCATGAACAATTAGGTTTTGAAGTGGAAGGTGATATTTTTGAAGAAGCAGGTATTCGGCATGTAAAAATGAGAAAATTTCTGTAGGGTGCGTAACGCCATAACAATCTTTCAACGAAGCGAATAAACCTGTAGCGTTACGCACCACTACCATCACCACCACCACCATATAAGTGCGCTCATAAGACAAGAAGGTAAAAAGTGAATAAACGTTCTTACTTAAAACTTTCAATAAATGCCTTGATATTAGTGTTAATTTGGGGTATCGGCGCCATTTTTGACCGAATATGGTTGTCGCTTGACAACTCAGTTCCCGGATGGGATCAAGCAGAATACCTAACAGGGACGTTAAACTATTGGCGTGCGTTACAAAATGTTCAGCTAAGTAATAGTGAGTGGTGGCAGAGTTTCTGGTTACTATCTTCTAAAATTCCACCGCTTACCTATATTATCGCAGGTCTCACGCAAAACATATTCGGCGCCGGACAAGACCAAGCGATGCTAGTAATGCTACTGTTTAGCAGTGTTTTAATTATTTCAGTATACGGTTTAGGGAAAGTCTTATTTAATGCAAACGTTGGACTTTGGGCGGCTGCTATATGTCAACTTTTACCTGGACTTTACCGTCTCAGACTGCAATTTCTACTCGACTATCCTCTAACTGCAATTGTTACACTTTGTTTCTTTTGCTTGACTTGGTGGAATCATTCTCAAGAATCAAAAAAACCTTCACTAACTATTTCATCGCTTGCAAAAAGCTGGTTTCTAGTTATTTCATTTGGCATATCACTGGGTACAGCGCTACTTGTAAAACAAACTGCACTCCTATTTCTTCTGACTCCAATTATATGGATACTCGTTGGCGCCTTACGTTCTGGTTATTGGGGTAAGTTATTAGAATTAGTGTCGGGAATTGCGGTATCTAGCTTGATATTTGGTGGTTGGTATCGAACTAACTGGTTGATAATCTTAACAGCAGGCAAACGCGCGACTATTGACTCAGCGATAGCAGAAGGAGACCCACCCTTAAACACAATTAAAGCATGGGTTTTTTACTGGCAGCAATTACCGCATCAAGTATCGTTACCTTTGCTACTAGTACCAATATTTAGCTTGCTACTTTATTGGGCAAGGTTTGCAGAAAAAAAGGAAGAAAAACAAAGTGGGTTGCAATGGTTAGGTGTATTTTTAGTGGGTGCGTATTTATTGACATCTTTGAATATGAATAAAGATGAGCGTTATATCGTACCATATTTACCTGCACTTGCCGTATTTCTCGCATATGGGTTAACACGAGCAAAAAGTATCTTAGGACAGCGAATTCGTTGGGGTACTTTGGGTTTAGCTGTTTTGCTTATGTTATATAATTTATTCCCAGTTAGTAACTTGGTTGGTAACTGGACTGCACAAGCATTGAGTCCAAACGGCAAATATGACCCTCAGTCACTAGCTGCTCTACCACACAAAGAGGTAATTACAGAAATTATTCGCACTGAACCTTATTTACGTTCGACCTTGGGAGTTTTACCATCAACACCCCAAATTAACCAGCATAATCTTAACTATTATGGAGCTTTAGCAAAATTTCAAGTTTATGGGCGCCAGGTAGGGACAAGGAAAAAAGATATTGAGCAAGATACTCATTCTTTATCGTGGTTTATTACAAAAACAGGTGAACAAGGTTCTGTACCATCAGCACAAAAAGATATCGTCCAAGCGGTTGAAACATCACCCTTATTTGAACTGCACTCTAGATGGCAGTTGAGGGATGGTAGTTTTTTGCGGTTGTACCACAGAAAAACACCACCCGTGGAAGTCATATCACGTCCACTAGAATATTCATCAATAGATATATATCGTGAAAAAACAGTAGCTCCAGTTCCCGTTACTCTTACACAAGTCACTCTTCCTAAAAACACTCGTCCTGGTGTTTCTGTACCAGTAACTTACAAATGGTCTGGTTCTTGGGACGAATTAAAAAATGGCTTAGTATTGCTAACCTGGCGCCATAAAAATCAAGATTCAAATCAAAATCAAAAAATCAGTTTTTTACATGACCATGCTTTAGGGATGGGAAATTTATATACAGCAGTTAAAAAGCCAGAAGGAACATTCCAAGTTATTGAGCGCACAGCAATGTTACCACCTGCTGATGTTGCACCCGGAAGTTACATTTTACAAGCAACTTATTTAAACAGAGTTTCTTTTGAAAGTTATCCGATATATATATCCGATGTTGCCATTAACATTGACCCAAAAGTCTCAGATACTTCCACAGACGCTACAAATACGCAGGTGCCATTAGATTTAGTAACGCAATTACGTGTACTTTCAGCAAATCTACCTAAAGGAACCAAAGCCGTTGAGAAAATCTTCGCTGAAGTCGCGCGTATTAATCAATACGACCCAATTCAAGATTATTTGTCACAAGCGCGTCTTACCGCCGAATATCGGTTACAGCATGAAGGAGAAAATTCGGACTTAGCATATTCAGTTGCACTGGCGGACATACTACAAAGAAGAGTAAAAGGCGCCATTTCCTCACTAATAAGAGTCACTCAACTCGACGCGCAAAACCCTTTTGCATGGGCATACCTTGCATTCGTTCGTCTGTATAACTGGCAACCTTCATATGCGGAGGCAGCATTAAAACCAGCATTAGAAATGAGTCCGAACCAGCGCGAGTTTAAAGCACTAGCAGGAACAGCAGCACTAATGCAGGGCAACGTAATAAAAGCTTGGGAAGAGTTTAGTAGGGTGCGTGACGCTACCAACAATTTTAAAACGAAGCGCAAGTCTAATAGCGTCACGCACCCTACGAACTCAAATACTTAACAAGTGCAGACTCAAGCTGAAAAATACCAATTGGTTTGTTCAAACAGTCGATGGCGCCTGCTTGTAAAAAACGTTCGCGGTCGCCCATCCCCAAAGGTGTCATCATAACTACAGGAATTTCTTGTAAACCTTGCTGCTTGTTCAAACTTATAAGTAAATCAAATCCACTTATATCCGCATTTAAATGCACGTCGAGCAAGATTAAATTAGGCTGAAACTTATGAACTCGTGAAATAAATCTTTCCGGTGTCATCATCAATTCAACCTCATAGCCAATTGTTTGTAAATAATCCTGCAATAATATTGCTGTATGTTCTTCGTCTTCTACTAGAAGGATACGCTTGACACCTAACTCAGAAGATTGAGTTGTATAAACAAAAGTTTTAGAAGTTGAATCTTCTTCTACGGAGGTGGTTAAGTCCTCATTATTTGCTGCGTTGTTTTGCTGTGGCTGTGCTGGTAATAATAAAGTAAATCGACTTCCAACACCTGACGTTGATTCTACAGTTAAGTCTCCGCCGTGTAAACGCGCGAGCTTTCGCGTTAAAGCCAAACCTAAACCAGTACCTTCATACTGTCGATTTAGACGATTATCAATTTGCCTAAACGGTTCAAACAATAATTGAAAATTGTTGGGGTCTATACCGATACCAGTATCAGTTACAATAAATGCAATTCCCTGTTCTACCCGTTTTACTTCCAGTGATACTGTTCCCACTTGAGTAAATTTTATTGCATTTGTTAGTAAGTTGAGTAGTATTTGCTTAAGGCGCCGTTCATCAGCAATACAAGTATGTAAATCGTCGTCTATTTTATCGATAAGCTGTAATTTTTTGTGGTGAGCGCTTTCTATAACTGTCGAAATAACATTTTTGACAATATTATGTATAGGTAAAGAAACTAACATTAACTCTTCTCTACCCGCTTCTACTTTAGATAAATCTAAAATATCATTAATTAATGCCAACAAATGTTCGCCGCTTGTGTATATACAGGAAACATACTCATGTTGTTTTACATTTAAACTACCTACAACTTCTTGTTGCAGTAGCTGCGATAACCCCATAATTGCATTCAAAGGAGTTCGTAACTCATGACTCATTGTTGCCAAAAAAGCACTTCTAGCTCGACTCCCTGCTTCTGCTGCTT
Organism: Calothrix sp. CBUCES-K 9914; assembly: GCF_059640475.1. NCBI lineage: Bacteria > Bacillati > Cyanobacteriota > Cyanophyceae > Nostocales > Calotrichaceae > Calothrix > Calothrix sp. CBUCES-K 9914. Next base: position 11,831 of record NZ_JBXXZH010000092.1, on the reverse strand, counting down.
CTTTACTCTCTCTAAGTTTTAATTCAGTTCGTTTGCGTTCTGTAATATCTTCAACCATTGCCAGGAAAAAACTCGGTTCGTTTATATCAGTAACTAGGGAAACGTTTAGATGCGCCCATACTAAACGTCCATTTTTATGTAAAAACTGTCGCTCCATCTCGAAGCGCTCTTGATTTGTTATTAGCTGATAATTAAACTTAGTTTCTGCTGTGATTTCTTCCTCACAGATAAAATCTACCAGATATTTAGAACATAATTCTTCCCGATTATACCCTAATATATAACAAAGCGCCGGATTAACGTCAATTATCCTTGCTTGCATGTCCATTAAAGCAATTCCAATCGAAGAACGTTCAAAAATAGCTCTTAATTGTGCTTCATTTTGCTGTAAAGTTGCTTTGGATTTTTGTGTCTTCTCACCCGCACGTACTAAACTTCTTAATAAGAACTTAGGACTGATCTCGCTTTTTACTAAATAATCATCCGCGCCAGCGGCGATAGCTTCTTTAAACAAATTATTATCGTCTTTTTCATTTACTACAATTATTCCTAAGTTTGGGTTGAGTTTGCGTATTTTAGTGATTTGTTCTAATTCAATAATGTCAACTAAAGGTAAATCTAAAATAACAGCTTCTATATTTGAATGGAAATGTAACGCTGATAAGATTTTCTCAAATTTATTATTTTTTTCAATTATAGATATATATTTATCGGCAGTTGCTTCTGCTAAAATTTCCTCAAATATAGAGATGGCGTGAGAATCTTTAACAGTAGCGTCGGCTACCATTTGTAGATGTTTTTCTAAATCTCTTTCTAATTCTTTACTGACGCAAGTAAGTAGTAAAATTTTTATTGGTTCAGACACCATGCTTTTCACCGATAGAGCAGTAGCGTAAAGCCATGCAGTAACAACTTAAAAAGTTTTAAATAGTCTTAAAAAATATTCGCTTTCTCATTATTTAGTCTTAATTGAGTATTTCAGTATTAATACTTATGCTAAAAATATACAGTATAAAAAGTCATAATGGCTTTGAGTTTTGTAGTTGAACATTGATAATTGAGGTATTCCTAACTTATTACATAATCTTATTGTTTTTATCATAATCAGACCTGCGTGCTTTCTCAGGCGCCCCACGTATAAGCGAATCTTTAAAGCAACACGTCTACAGAATGATATACAAATTGCAGAATTTTGCCACAATTAAACCAATGATAGCTGTTGCGGAGGTATGGTAATGAAGGACGACGTTAGAATAGTCTCACTTATACCTAGCGGTACAGAGATACTAGCTGGACTTGGACTGACAGACAAAATAGTCGGGAGGTCGCATGAGTGTGACTATCCTCCAGAAGTACAAAACCTCCCTGTTTGTACTCAGGCGCGACTGAATACAAATGCTCATAGTGGTGAAATTCATGACAAGGTTAATCATCTACTGCAAAATGCTCTCAGCATATATCAAATTCAGACAGATGTATTAGAAAATTTGCATCCTACTCATATTGTGACTCAAGATCAATGTGATGTTTGTGCTGTCAGCTTGAACGATGTTGAAAAAGCAGTTGCGACAATAGTAGATAATCCACCAAAAATTATCTCCCTACAACCGAATGTTCTTAATGATGTTTGGTTGGATATTGAGAACCTTGGACGTGTGTTTAATGTTGACTCTGTAAAACTCATTGAAAACCTAGAAGCGCGCGTCAAAATAGTTCAACAACGAACTAAAGGTCTTTCAGCAACCGAAAGTTTACCTGCTGTTGCGTGTATAGAGTGGACTGACCCTTTAATGTATGCTGCAAACTGGATTCCTCAGTTAGTTGAGTATGCAGGTGGAAAACCTTTATTTGGTGTAACTGGTCAAAATTCAAGTCAAATCAAATGGGAAAATTTGGTTGCGAGCAATCCCGATATCATTATATTTATGCCTTGTGGCTTTGACTTGAATCGCGCACGTCATGAAGCACAGCTACTTACAAGTCGCTCAGAATGGCAAAATTTACATGCTGCCGAAACAGGACGAGTTTATGTAACAGACGGCAATGCCTATTTTAACCGTCCGGGTCCAAGACTCGTTGAATCAGTGGAAATCCTGGCCGAAATATTACACCCAGAAATTTTTCAATATGGCTACAAAGGAACAGCCTGGGATGTGTTGTAAAAACTAAAGAATCCAGATTTCTGTAAACTGAAACCTGGTTTCTCTTAACTAATTCGAGTTTTGACTAACTGCTGCACTGTTAATCCACTCAATCAAAGGTTTTAAATTACTTGGAACGGCAGACTCACCGACGCTTACTGTGTGTGTCTGTCCGTTGTCTTCTACCGTTAGACGATAGTAAAAGCTGTCAGGTTTAGGGGAAGATGAATCAATATAATCTGGCAAGTTATAGAAATTTGACTCTTGTAGGAGTTGTGGTAGTTGCTTTGCTGTATCTTGGGGTATCGCTGTTGTGTCAACTTTTGTTGTTCGTGACATCCCAGCGAAGCCACCAGTGCGCTCTAAATAAACTCGCATATTATATTATGAGGGTGTTTTATGAAAAAACCGAAAAGATAATTTTATTATCCACTAGCTAAATAACACCTAGTCAACACAATAATAAAATTTATCAATTGCCATAGATTCCCGACGAGCCGAAACGTGCGTCGGGAATCAGATTTTATTTACTTATGGAGACTCCCACTTGTTCCCATGCGTTTTGTACTGCTTTTTGTTCATTGCTGCCTTGACCATAAAGTTCTCCAGCAACTTGTGATAAGGTAGCTGCAGCAGCCTGAAAATTTGAACTGGAGTGCAGACGGTCACGTAGAGCTACATACCAAATTTTTCCAGCTTTCTCCCAAGCATAACCGCCAATTGCCATTGCAGTTAGGCAAAATGCTTTATTTGGAATACCTGAGTTAATATGTACTCCGCCATTATCTTTGACACCAGTATAAATGTCTTTGTAATGGGCTGGTTGTGGGTCTTTACCTAAAACCGGGTCATTGTATGCCGTTCCAGGTTCTTTCATTGAGCGGATACCAACACCCTTGACTTTTTCAGCAAATAAACCTTCACCAATAATCCAGTCAGCTTGGTCTACGGTTTGTTTTTTTACCCATTGTTTAACTAAGGCGCCAAAAACATCTGACATTGATTCATTTAACGCTCCTGACTCACCACTATAGGTAAGACTAGCTTCATACTGTGTTACACCATGCGTTAACTCGTGGGCGATAACGTCTATACACTTAGTAAAGCGCTGAAATAGTTGGCCATCACCGTCACCATAAACCATTTGGTCGCCGTTCCAAAAAGCGTTATCGTACTTCACGCCGTAATGTACAGTTGAATCAAGGCGTAAACCTTTATCATCAATCGAATTACGCTCTAAGACTTCGTGGTAGAAATCATAAGTTGAGCCTGCTGAGTCATATGCTTCGTTTACAGCTTCGTCCTGACTTGGTGGGTCTCCTTCCGTGCGTACTAGTTTACCTGGCAGCCTTTGAGTTGTAGCTGCATCATATATGGTGCGTCGCTTTTCCCCTGGAGACACTGCAAAATTTACATTCCCAACGACTCGGCGCCGTCCACGAAACTCAGATGATAAGCTCAACGTATGAAATGCCCAGTCACGCATTTGCTCACTGCCGTTAACCACAACATTTTCCAGCATATGTGGTGGAATCACGCAGTAAATCGAACAACGATGATCTCTGTGTCTTGCTTTAGGTGTTTGACATCCAATCCAACCAAATCCTAATTTTTTTTTCTGAGTCATTTAAATAAATTCTCCTTATGATGATATTCGTTCACGACGTTCAGCAAGAATAAATATCTATTACTGCTGCTTTGTAACACTAATATGAGCAGGCGCCGTTTAGTAACTCTACAATTACAGCAGTTAATATTTCATTTTTGCAGGTTAATTCTATGCTATGTGTTACGTAATACCAAGCCTAAGTTAAGAAATGTAACGGTAAAGCTGATTAAATCATCAAATTACGGTGTTTGACCCCTCAATGTAAGATGTATAAGTTTTAGCTATTATTAATATAGGAAAGCAGTTTATGAATTAATGTAAAAGCCTTTGTCTTATTTCATCATACTTTTCTTGACTCAAGCGGTAAACTTCAGGCTGAGGCTTTCCGACTAAATGTCCCTGAATATAACTAACCCCAATCTCTCTAAGTGAGCGTAAACTAATTGGTGTGGTTTCGTCGATTCCTTCGACAATAACTTTGGCAGGGTTTAAATTATTGGCGCCGACTAAATCGTGAACGAACTGAATAATAATATCACTTGAATAAAGATAAAGGAGTTCACGGTCAACTTTAACGTGAGACGGGTTTAAACCAGCTAAACGTGCGACAGAAGCATAACCGACGCCAAAATCATCTATTGCAAAACGAATTTTTAATTTACTTACATATTCAAGTAATTGTTTTTTAAAGTTTTGAAGCGGATTTTGTAACCGTACTCCATTAAGAAATAGTGGTAAGTCAGTTTTTTCAGAAATTTCTAAAATCAAGTTTCTAGGAGAAATTATTCTATCTTTAACAATTTTTTTTACAGCCTCAAAATATTCTACCTGCATTAAAGACTCTGGGTAAACGTTTACTGATAAAGGAACAACATCCCCCGCGCGTCTCTGTGTTAATTTTCGAGCATGACGATAACGTTCGGTTGCAATGTTTAGAAAATGTTGGTCAAGCTGAACGGTAAAACTGGAACCCCACAGTTCTGCTGCTGTAAATAAATCTAGAGGCGCCATATGATTTTGAGGGTTGCGTGCTAATGCTTCCCAACCGCTTATGAATAAGTCATCTGGCTCGGTGTGTAAAACTGGCTCAAAATACACCACCATTTGTTTGAGCCGTTGACAAAACAAGTTAAATCTTCTTTGATATAACGATGAAGATATAAAACCAAAATTAAATTTAAGATTATCTAAGATAGCAGCTTCAATCAATTCTAAATCTTGAGTTATTAAACTTGCTTTATAAAAAGCAGATACAATTTTCCCGTATGCTTCTGTCAATAGTTCAGAATCCAAAGGCACCCCACAAACTACTATAACTTCAGCTTGTGGTTCTTTGTTAATAGGTAATATTATTAAGGTTTTAGAAACATTTTTATTATCTTCATATATTTTGTAGATGCCAGATTGTAATTGATTGAAAATAGATTCATAATCAATCGCTGGCAAAATACTAGAATTTACGATTTTTTCAAAATCAGTTAATTCTATATATTCACTCAAATCGCTTTGTAATTTAACGCTCCACTGTTCTTGAACATTTTTGAGTATTAAAACAAAATCGGCGCCGGAAGCCGCGCGAACTGCATGAAGAGGTGTGAACGAACCACTTGCAGTACAAATAGATTTTGATTTAATAATCAATCTATCGATAAATTCTTCGTAGTATTCTAGATAACTGTGTAAATACTTAGTTTCCTGGTTAAAAATGTCTACCTCTCCTGGTTGTTCAAGAAAGTTTAATTTTAGCTTACCTAAGATTCGCTCATCATTCGGTTGTCGAGAGTGTTGCAATGGAGTCATAACCCTTGTCGGTGCCAGCACTATTTTATACCCTTGTTCTTAATTAACACAGGAAACGCAAAGGGTAAAGTGCATTGCTAAAGCAGCTACTTGCCAGAAAACTCAGGACTTCCGAAAGTTTCCTTGTAATGAACAGCTTCAAGAGTTCCTAAGTAGTATGAAAACCAGTACTAATCCGGAAGGAATAATTTTTAAATCATTAAAGATCATTTAGCGCTCAAGTAAAACTCATTTAAGGTATCTATCTTTAGCTAAGAAACTTACCCAGAGCAAATCTAGCGTTTCATCTCAATAGTTTTGATGATAAATCTAATCACTTGTTGATTAGGTATACTATATAAATAATGCACAGTTCGTATGCCTGTGCTATAACGTATTTAAAATAAACCCGTAAAGCATTTAGAAGCCTTATAAAACGGAGAGAATGGGATTTGAACCCATGAACACCTTACGACGTTACAGCATTTCCAGTGCTGCGCCTTAAACCACTCGGCCATCTCTCCAGATGCCACAAGTTATTACTATACAATTGAATTTGAAAAACTGCAATAATATTTGGACTGAAAGACAAAAATATTTCTGAGACTCTTTGAAATCTCAACTAAATCTCTACTAAAGCAAGAAACCTAGCCAAGATAATGTTCCAAAAATACACCATTACAGTACGCGACCGCCAAAAAGGCATTACTCATACGTTTCAGGTTCCAGCAGACCGCTATATTCTTCACAGCGCTGAACACTTGGGTAAAGAGTTACCGTTTTCCTGCCGCAACGGCGCATGTACTACTTGTGCAGTACGTGTACTATCAGGAGAAATTTACCAGCCAGAAGCAATTGGTTTGTCACTGGAACTGCAAAACAAAGGTTATGCTTTGCTTTGTGTTAGCTACGCGCGTTCTGATATAGAAGTTGAAACCCAAGATGAAGATGAAGTGTACGAACTTCAATTTGGACGCTTTTTTGCGAAAGGTCGAGTACGCGCGGGTTTACCTTTAGATGAAGACTAGTTGACTAGTTGACTAGTTGACTAGTTGTAAAAAAAGCATGAAATTCATAACAAAAGTAATTTTATTAAGCCTTCTGCTTTTAGTTGTTGGATGCCAGCCTGTCAAAAAGGTTGAAAGTACACCAATGCAGGTTAGAGTAGTACGGGTGGTAAGTGGGCAAACTTTTGAAGTGATGGGGATAGGGGAACAGCCGAACTTAATTTCTCAGGTTCGCTTGATTGGAATTGATGCACCTGACTTACGTCAACGTCCTTGGGGAAACGATGCTGCATTGAATCTTGAAGCATTAATTGCCTCGAACCTGGTAAGTTTGGAATTTGACGTTGAAGCAAAAGACAAGATTGGTCGTATTCTTGCTTATGTATGGAAAGATAAAATCTTGTTAAACGAGCAAATGGTTAAAGACGGCTATGCTTTATACGTCGCTCGTTCCCCTAATAATAAGTATGACCTCAAACTTGAGCGTGCCCAACAGTTCGCGCGATTGATGGGAATTGGTATTTGGAACCCAGATAAACCCCTGCGTGTCTCTCCGGCTGAGTTTCGGCGTGCTAATAGATAGTTATGTACTGTTAGTTTATGAAGCATCTAATGAACGATTTACAAATTTTTCTAGATATTGCTACTGAAGCTGCTTTGGCTGCTGGCGCAGTTTTAGAGTCGTATTTAGGTAAAACCGAAGATTCGGTAATCGAAAAAGGGCGCCCTGGTGATTTGGTAACGGTTGCGGATAAAGCTTCTGAAGACGTAATTCTTGCTCATATGGAGCGCCATTTACCAGAACACGCTATCCTCTCAGAAGAATCTGGAGAGTTAGGGAATCAGCAGGATAAATATCTTTGGGCAATTGACCCGCTTGATGGCACAACTAATTTTGCCCACCAATATCCCATGTTTGCCGTATCAATCGGACTTTTAGTTGATGGGGTTCCTGAAGTTGGCGTAATTTATGACCCCCGGAACAACGAGCTTTTTCGTGCGGCAACAGGTTTAGGAGCAACGCGCAACCGTCATCCAATTCGGGTGTCTAAGACTTCGGAATTAAGTAAAAGTTTACTAGTAACAGGTTTTGCTTATGACCGCCGTGAAACTACTGATAATAACTACGCAGAGTTTTGTCATTTTACTCACCTGACCCAAGGAGTTAGACGTGGTGGTGCCGCTTCATTAGACTTAGCATACGTAGCGTGTGGTCGTATTGATGGTTACTGGGAACGTGGTATTTCACCTTGGGATATGGCGGCAGGGATAGTTATCTTGCGTGAAGCAGGGGGAAAGGTTACAGCTTATGATGGTTCGCCATTAAAGATTGAGTCCGGTCGGATTCTCGCGACTAATAGTCACATTCATGACGCTGTTAGTTACTCATTGATGAAGGTGCCGCCTTTATCCGCATGGAGTCGTTGAGATGTGTCAAATTTATAGCCATTTTAGAGAAGAGAAGTAAACTAGAAAGATTAATGTATACTTTTTTCTTATGGCGCTATATGTCTATAAAAATAGAACGTGGTTTATTTAAATTTGATTCCATAGATTATCATGCTGTTTTGTGTCTTCCTATTGATGCTGATGCCAAAGAGATTCGCAAACGGTATCTGAAAATTGCGCGTCGTTTACACCCAGATAGTTGTGCGTCAGCAAGTGCCGAAGAAAAACAACTAGCAAGTGAGTTACTGTCGAAGCTTGTTAACCCTGCCTACGAAAAGTTATCACAAGAGCGAACTCGGACTGAGTACATGGTTGTGCTATCGCAAATGGGCAAACGTTTGGTACAAGAGTCCGCTTCGATTGATTTAAGTACGGATGCCGCGCGTCAGCTAGCTGCTTCACCGAATGTTGAACAGTTATATAGAAGTACGATTATGAAAATCGCCGAGACTCAATATGATTCATTATCGAAAGCTATACAAATCATTGCTTACGTTAGCGAACTAAATTTAGTGTATTTGATGCGGACTGCTGGTAAAAAGTTCGATAAGGTGGCGCCACCACCACCATCAAATAATACAGTACAAAAAAACGGGAGTATACAGGCAGCATCACCACAAGCTGCTGTGAATAAGGAAGACGCAAGCATTGCCAATTATCTACGTCGTGCCCAAGAGTTAATGTCGAAGAATCAATTCGCACAAGCCAGGGTAGAGCTTCAAGATGCAATTAAAATTGCTCCACATAATAGTCGCTGTCATAGCTTGATCGGAGTGGTCTATTTGAAGCAAAATCAAACAACAATGGCAAAAGTCCATTTTGACCGCGCCTTGCAGTTAGACCCTAATGACCAAATGGCTTCTGAGGGTAAACGCAAGCTCGAACAACTTTCGGGGCAGAAATCTGGGACTGCGGTGAAAACAGCATCGCCGACTCAGGCAACTAAGCAACCAGAAAAGTCCGGGGGCGGTTTGTTTGGTGGTTTGTTTGGTGGGAAGAAAAAATAATTTATGGTTTACCAACCAGCAGCGGGAGCTAGGGATCTACTCCCCCTCGATGTAGCTCAGAAACGCTGGATTGAAGATAAGTTACAGCAGGTTTTTCACCGTTGGGGCTATCACAGAATTATCACTTCAACGCTAGAGCGTATGGATACGCTAATGGCAGGAGGTGCAATTGGGCGCCGTACAGTGTTAAAACTGCACTCGGCAGAAGACGAAGAATTAGGCTTGCGTCCAGAACTAACTGCTTCGATTGCTCGTACTGCCGTAACACGGATGGCTGGTACAGTGTATCCGCAGCGTTTGTATTATAATGCAAATGTATTTGAGCGGCGAGAGTCCAAGCACAATCGTCAGCAAGAGTTCTACCAAGCAGGTGTTGAATTACTGGGTGGCAGTGGGTTATTAGCTAATGCGGAAATCTTGCTACTAGTTGCAGAAAGTTTGACTGCATTAGGTTTGAACAACTGGCATTTAGTTTTGGGTGAAGCAGGAATTACTAGATCATTGCTTCAAGCTTTTCCTTCAAAATTGCTTGATAGTGTTCGTAATGCCATAGCGCATCTTGATCGAGTTGCGCTTCGTGAGTTGCCATTAACTGACGAACTACGGGAGCGTGCGTTTCAAATGCTTGATTTACGTGGGCGCCCGGAGGTAGTTTTTGCGAAACTGGAGAATATTGCTAGTACACCAGAGGATTCTCTTGCAATCAATGAATTAAAATCTTTAGTCGAGTTGCTTGAATCTGGAGGTAATTTTTCTATTGTTTTGGATTTAAGCTTGATTCAGACTTTAGATTACTATACGGGGATTGTGTTTGAGGTAGTAAGTAATACAGATAGTCAACCGAGGTCAATTGGTCGAGGCGGTCGTTATGACAATCTCTTGGGGCTTTATCATCCGCAAGGGGTAGATATACCAGGTATTGGTTTTGTGTTTTTGCTTGATGGCTTGTATGAAGTACTATCAGCGTCGCAATTGCCGAACACGATACCAGCTACAAATTGGTTGGTAGTAGCTCTAAGTCCACAAGCATATACTGCGGCTTTCGCTTATAGTGCCAAACTTCGTAACTCTGCTCATTTGGTACGAGTTGAGATGGACTTGGGAGGACGCGATGCGGAAAGTATTAAGCAATATGCATCATCTAAAGGCATTGGGCAAATTGCTTGGATACAAGCTGATTCTCCACCTGTGATTGAGTCGGTATAAACTTAAAAAGCTTTGTATAGCTTTAATATAGCTTTGATAGAGGGGAACGCGATGCCACATACGATTGTTACAAATGTTTGTGAAGGTGTTGCCGACTGCGTAGATGCTTGTCCGGTAGCTTGTATTCATGATGGCCCTGGTAAAAATACGAAAGGCACTGATTGGTATTGGATTGATTTTGCTACTTGCATTGACTGTGGTATCTGCCTACAGGTTTGCCCCGTCGAAGGCGCCATTATTCCAGAAGAGCGTCCTGAACTGCAAAAAACGCCATAACAAAACCAAGAAACTGGGTTTTTCAAAAGCCCGGTTTCTGAGTTGTCAGCAAAGTTACTGGCTACTCTTGACCAAATAACCGTTAACTAACGACTATTAATAAATATCTGTATACTTGAATGGATATTGACAAATGGCTATTGATTATTTATTAGAAGTTCAGAACGTACATGCTGGCTATATTAAAGACGTAGATATTTTGCAAGGTGTTAATTTTCTCGTGGCGCCTGGGGAGTTAGTGGTTGTTATTGGTCCAAACGGTGCGGGCAAGTCCACTTTAGCAAAAACAATATTTGGGCTTTTAAATCCGCATACTGGTACTATTGTATTAAATGGTGAGAATATTGCAGGACTGAAATCGAATCAAATTGTTCAGCGTGGTATGTGTTATGTACCGCAAATAGCGAATGTATTTCCTTCATTGAGTGTTGAGGAAAATTTAGAAATGGGTGCTTTCGTGCGCTCAGTTTCGTTGCAACCGTTGAAGGACAAGATATATGGGATGTTTCCGAAGTTGCATACTCGTCGTACTCAACGTGCTGGTACTTTATCAGGTGGTGAGCGGCAAATGTTAGCGATGGGTAAAGCTTTGATGCTGGAGCCAAGTTTGTTGCTTTTGGATGAGCCGTCTGCGGCTTTGTCACCTATATTAGTTACGCAGGTTTTTGATCAAATTAAACAAATCAATCAAAGTGGTACAGCGATTGTACTGGTTGAACAAAATGCTCGTAAAGCTTTGGAGATGGCTTCTAGGGGTTATGTTCTTGAATCTGGACGCGATGCAATCACTGGAACTGGCTTAGAGTTACTCAATGACCCTAAAGTTGGTGAGCTTTACTTGGGTGCCGGCAAAGCGCATTGATATAGCAAAATTATTTATAGCGTTTCCCACTCTGACTCAGCTAATCTTTGGGTGTTAGCTCTCTGATGCTTACCTACGATGGGTCTATCTGTATTTCACTTGACGCACCAACAACGAACCGCTGGTCGGATGAGGCGCCTAAAAACCGCGAACAAGTAAGGGCAAAAAAAAATTCAAAAAAATTTCAAAAATACTTGACGAGTTTTAGTTGAGTTGCTATTGTAGACAAAGTGAGCGGTGAGAGAAAAAGCCGCAAACAGCCGAACCGAGAAAAAATAATAGTTTGAAAGCCAAGTAACAAGTCGATCCTCGTCAAAACAATGCAAGAAAAGTCTTGCTTAGGCAAGACAGATGAGGGTTCCAATATACAGGAATTTTCATATAGAGTCAACAAACGAACATATAGAGAAGCGATGAATCGCGTCTCTGTAGTGTGAAATCCAAAACGGAGAGTTTGATCCTGGCTCAGGATGAACGCTGGCGGTATGCTTAACA
>NZ_JBXXZH010000091.1:0-32104 GCF_059640475.1 Calothrix sp. CBUCES-K 9914 | reverse complement strand
CTATTCGCTTATAGTAATGCGCTTCTGATTTTTCCTTAGCTGCATAAATTGAAGGAGCAACCGAAGCAACAATAGTTGTTGGAATAAAATACCAAACTTCAGAAATTCTTACAGCAGCAGAGTAAATGCCAACCTCGGCTTCATTTATCATTTGACCTAACATAAGTTGGTCAATTTTCATAAAAATCATGATAGCAAACCCTGAAAACATTAGCGGTAAACTCTCTTTCAAAAGAGTCTTGGCTGTAGAGAGATTCAATTTCCATAACCAGATAGAAGACGCTTTTGTTTGGTATACAATTGCCAAACCTATTGCGCTCATCGCTAATTCTGCCACTGTTATCCAAGCAAAAGCTATAAGCGGCGCCTTGTATAAAATGAGTGCGATTTTAATTAGAGTACTTATTACATATGCAGCATTTTTAGCAACTACAGTGTACTTTGATTTTACTTGCGCTTGAAACCATAGTTCAACAGTATCGCTAGCCCTAAAAATTCCACTTAATGCTAAAATCGTCACTAACCATATTTTTGATGCGTCAGTTTTACCTGAGAACAGCATAAAACCAACTGCTAATAACACTGATGCAACCCCTCCTAGGAACTTTAACCAAAAAGTAGTTCCTAAAATTTCTTCCTTTCTTGATGATTCATGTACAAGGTAACGAACTACTACATCATCTAAACCAAGGGTGAAAACAGGAGTAAATAAAGTTACAAAAGCTAGAGCATAGTTAAAAAGACCATACTGTTCAACTCCTAGATAGCGTGCAACCCATACTCCTACAACTAAACTTGTACCCATACGCAGAATGCGGTCGCCAAATAACCAACCAGTATTGGCAATTGCTGCACGTAGTTTAGGATGAGATTTAAATCGCGATAGATTTTGGATTTTCATAGGCGCGCGCATTTACCTTTTTTAGCTGTATATAGCTGTATTTAGCTATATAACGTTATTATTTGACAAAAAATTTTGGTCTCTATATTGAACTAGTCAATCTTGCTTTGATTTTGCCACTTGTTAGCATTTTGAGAAAATAACTGGATAATTGAAAAATGCCTTTAATTTTCCAGTAAAGACTTTGCTCGAACAAGAAGATTATTTTTAGATACAACCTGAAATCCTTATATTCCGGACATGGGATAGTTTGTAATTCATGTAAACACGTATAAGTAAACAGCAAAGGCAACTCAATCTTATTTTTTTCACGAATATAATTGAATAAAGAATTACACTTCCAATATCTTTTATATTCATAATTTTTATCGATGTCAAGAATTTTACTCTTGCTGTTGTGATAATTATTACTTTGGTGGATACGATATTGCACCAAAGATTTAGATAGATAAAATTTTTTCGCTCCAACTAAAGATGCACCCCATACTAAACAATCATCAGCGCGAACACGCCAATCTTCTGTATAGGGTATCGGCAATACTTTGGAAAGTATATTTCTACGCATCGAGAGTGTTGAAGTGATAGACCCAATCCATTCACGAGTGCATAAGGTTTTAAGCACTGAATAGCCTAAATCTAAGTCAATCTCGTAAGCTCTAAATATTCCTGACGAGGCGCCAAATTTTTCATACGCACAAAACATAAAGTCACATTCAATATGTCTCCTGTAAAAAATTAAAGTTTCTTCAAGATACTTCTGACTATATACATCATCGGCATCTAGAAAAAATATAATGTCCCCAGTTGCAGCAGTAAAAGCATCATTAAAAGATGACAATTGCCCCTGATTTTTTGATTTAAAAATGCATTTAACGTTTGGTTCTTGAGAAAATTTAGTAATGATTTCAGCAGAATTATCAGTAGAGGCATCATCAACGATAATAATTTCGTCAAATTTTACCGTTTGATTAATAGCACTATAAATTGCCTCTTCTAAATATCTCCCATAGTTATAATTGCTAATTAAGCAAGACGTTCTCATGACATATCCTTTGTGTTTAGAATTTTTTTAGCTTTGGCGCCATTCACCGCGTTTAATAATCCGGTTGTCTTAATACTCTTCCTTATTTGGACGTGGTGTCGATAGCTTTTCAGTAATTCTTGTCAAACTACCAGATGTTGAAGCTTGTTCAAGCTGTCGCGCTTTAGTGTAGTAAAAATAGCTGTCGGGTTCTTTTTTTACGTTCACACCGTTAATAACTATACCCAGCACTTTTTGACCTGACTGAGTTAAAAACTCTTTGGTAGCATTCGCACTGTCCAAATCAACCACACCCGGACGAACCACTAATAACATCCCGTCAGCAAGTTTACTCAGAACTGCCGCATCCGCCGTTCCTGATATTGCCGGAGTATCAAAAATTACGCAGTCATACTTATCGTCAAAACTACTGACCAATGATGCCATACGCTGCGAATCTAGAAGTGCCATTGGGTTTGGAGGTAAAACTCCGCAGGAAAGTACATCTAAATTGGGCATTACTTCTTGTGCTGCTGAACTTAAAGCAACCTGGTCTACTATCACGTTTGTTAGTCCTGCAACATTCGTTAAGCCCCAAACATGATGTTGTATTGGTTGACGCATATCTGCATCTACTAACAATACGCGGCGCCCAACTAGTGCCATTGCAACAGCCAAATTGGCAGCAACTTCAGATTTACCTTCTTTGGCTACAGCACTTGTGACTACAATACTTTTGAGCGGTTTGTCAGAGCAAAGAAACTTTAAGTTTGCTTGTAGTATTTGGTATGCATCACCCAGAGGATATTGAGGTAAATCTCTACCAATGATTTTTGGAATACTGCGGTCTATTCCACCAGTAGAAAAATAACTTTTGTTGTTCCTGTTTATACTCGGAATCACACCCAGAAGAGTGTATTTCATCACTTCTTTAGCTTCTTTGACTGTTTTGACAGAACGGTCTATCAAGTCTAAACCAAAGGCAGCAATTGTACCTAGCAAGACACCAACGGCGCCTGCACCAATCACAAATAGAGTGCGCTTCGGACCTTCTGGCTTACTGGGTACTAAAGCATAAGAGATAACGCGCGCATTGGCAATTTTTTGATTTTCAGCAACGCGAATTTCCTGATCTTTTGTTAAAAGCGTTTCATAAGTCGTTTGAGCAGCTTTCAAATTTCGCTCTAAATCTCTCTGCATCTTCTCAAGTTTTGGCAAAGACTTGACTTGCTCTTTGTAAACCTTCCAATGTTGAGTGAGAGTCGCAATTTGCCTTTTTAAACCAACACGTTGCGCTTCATTACGGGTAATATCTGCAACTAGACTTTGCCTCAATTGCCCAATCTGTATATTTCCCTGAGCTACCTGCTGTCCACCAGATACTTCTCGTGTTAGCAGTTGAAGTTGCTTCCTAAGAGCAGCGACTTTTTCCTCTTGGTTGACAACGCTAGGATGTACGGATTCAAAACGAGTTTTCTCAAGTGCTAATTGATTCTCAGCATCTTGAAGTTGTGCCAGTGTTTTTTGAACACCCGGTACTTGACTCAAATCAGAACCAATTACAGCTTGTGACGAATTAACTTGAGCTTGAGTGCGTAACTCTTGTAAACGACCTTCAACATCAACCAATTGAGCTTCAGCTTGCCCGATTTGATTTTCCAGCTTGGAAATTGTATCTACAGCATTATTCGCTTCTTGCTGAAGTACGATAACTTTATTCCTTTCCTTGAATACTTGTAGACTAACTTCAGCCTCTCTAACTTTTTCTTTAGATATAGGTAGTTGCTTCGCAATAAACGTCTTAGCGCTTGTTGCTTCCTCCCGATTTGCGTCTACATTCACCTGAATGTAGTTGTCAATGATTGCATTAACAACTTTCGCCGCAATTTTTGGGTCACCGTCCTTATAGGAAATTTGGATAACATCGCTACCTTTAAGACCCTCCACCTTGAGTTTGGCTGCAAAGTTTGGAATCGCTTGCGATTTATCCAAAGCGTCATCAAGTTTTAGCGAACGAATAGTTCTATCGATTACTTTGTTCGATGCAACAACTTTCACCTGAGTTTCCAATGGGTTTTCGTTCTGACCCAAAGGCTCCAATCTTCCCAAGTCCTGCGTTAACCCCGTTAGAGAGGAAGTGCGATTAGATTTAATCATCAAACTACCTTCTGCCTTATAGAAGGGTTTTAGCGATAACGCATACAAAGAACCACAACCAACAGAGATTGCAAGTATTCCCGCTAAAGGCAGCCAACGTCGTTGCAAAACCTGCAAGTATTTTTGAAAATCTACCTCTTCAAAGGTTGGTAAAGATTCCATATCCACTCACAATACAAAAATTTATACATAGTAATCTTTGACACAGCACTTAACTAACATATGCAATCACATAGATGAGTACACGGTGTTTACGACGTGTTTTTTGTCTTCACGACGATGAACCTAATAAGTGCTAATACTTATAACACTTACTGCGTGCCTCAATTTGCAACTTTACTTAGATTAAACATAATTAACATTTTTTATTTTGTAAGTAATTAATAACAACTTTGCATAATCTTTACAAAGCTATCAGTGCAATTACTTGCCAGTTTAGTCATATTTAAGCTAACCAGAACTAATATTAATAATTTTAAGAAAAGCTCAAAACCCTTATATAATCAATACTTCCGCCTTTTAAGTTCTATAAGTATATATACTATGCCTATTAGTTACACTGTTAATTGCTAGCTCTTGATTCATAAAGTTTGTAGAAATCATTTAAGTACAGTGTTTGTATAACTTTACTGAAGCTACCTAAGTATAAATGTAATATCATGTCCGGTCAATTGCCGTTGCGGTAGAAACGTTACATGTAACGTCTCTACTTCCAAAAATTAAATTAGCCTGCAATTGTGAAATAGCGCCAATTTCGAGCCAAGGTGTTTAGGTTTCCCTAAATATTTCTCTGACAGTAAATTACCACACAGCGTGCCGTAAGTAAATAACTTGATATCATACTTTTGGCAGAAATTGACCTTACCACTCAGCACTATTACAAGCGCCAGTTATTTTCGGCCTGTTGTAATACGTAAGTTGCTACGTCTTGAATTTCTTGCACTGTCAGACGGTCTTTATATGCTGACATATTGTTTTTACCATTCGTTACTATACCAGTAATTGCCTCAATTGAATCCATTCCGTTTCTTTTTAAGGCTTTTATGTGTAAGTTTTTACCGCGTCGTACTATATTTCCACCATTGATATGGCAACCTGCACAATTTGCCTCAAATATCTTCGCGGCGCCGTTATTATCTACAGCATAAGCAGGTTGGGTGATAGCAACTATTAAATATATCAATATGGATAAGATAACTAATCGTTTTTTCAAGTGATTCTCCTTGATTAAAAATATACAAGATTTGGTAGGGTGCGTAACGCTTCCAACAATTTAACAACGAAGCTAATAATCTTGTGGTGTTACGCACCATTTGCAGATTATAGTGCTTGGTGCGTGACGCTACAAGTTCTTAAAAATGTACAAGATTTTGTTAAGCGTCACGCACCCTACGATGGATGTTATCACTAGATTATTGATTATCTATCTAAGGGAAGTAACAATTTTTAGATTATTGCTTCACCATAAAGATAAGATTACATGTAAATTAATGAGTGTGCGGTTAGTAGAACCGTATTTGAATATGGCTAATAATATCAAAGAACAAATTAAAGCTGACCTAGATTTGGTTAAAGAAACTGGTCAACAACGAGTTGAACGAGTTAGAGAAATTGTGAAAACTGCTGTTTCAGGGGTTGTTGGAGAGCTTAAGGAAGGTTCAAAAGATTTACGTACAATAGTACGTGAGGCAGTTTCTGCTGTGGTAGAAAACGTTCAAGAACGTGGCACCGAAGTTAAAGAAGAAGTTACAGCATCTATCGAAGGTGCTATAGAAGCTGTAAATGCTAAACGGCACGAAGCTATTATCAAAACACAGGCTCAAGTTCAGCAATTACAAGCTCAAGTTGACGAAGAAGAAGAAAAAATTCAGCAAGAAGTAGATGGAATTTTGGCAGAAATAAAGGATACAAGTACAGAAAAGTCTTCACAAGTTAGAACTTCGATTGAGTCTGCTGTTAACACGATTCAAAATAGTGAAGAAGCTGCGTTGCTAAGAAAACGCTACGCGCAGTTACAAGCACAACTTGCAATTGTCCGAGCTAATTTAGCCGCGCGCTATGGTGGACGTAGTGAAGAAGTAAATAGCTATGTTGAAGATGCGAAGAAGTGGTACAACAACGCGCGTCCACAAGCGGAGTCAATGATTGGACAAGTTAAAGAAAAACATGGTAACCTCGATGACAAACTTGGTGAAGCAGGAAGCGCTATTGCACGTAGCGAACGTCAAATTAAACTAGTCTTAAAAGAATTGCTTGCAGCAGCAACCAGTTTATTTAAAGACAAAGATAGTGTAGAAAGCACTAAAGAACCTACAATTCACAAGTAAAGTTAATTAATTTTAATTAAGTTGAAATAATCCCGGTTTACCAAAAGTTACCGGGTTTTTGGTATACTTATTTACCACAAATTAACTAGCAACGGGCAAGGATGCCCGTTCCACAAGATAGTTTTTCACAAGATGGTTAATCTAATAATCTAATTATTGCAATTTCCGGAAATGAATAGTATAAAAAAAAATAGTATAAAAAAGTGCAAGCTTAACTTGCACCTTTTCTTTGAAAACCACTCTTAATCCTTACTTACCTAGATCAACAAGTTTTATATGGTTCCTGTACGGTCTAGACTTTCTTCATACTTGGATATTGCCCATAAAGCATGAATACTACCGGGAAGCCAACCTAAAAGTGTCAAAAGAACGTTGATAATTAAAGTTTGACTAACTCCATATGTAAGAAATATACCTAAAGGAGGTATTGCAATACCGAGAATGTAACGAAGTGCTTTCATAGTGCTGTTAGTTGTTTCTAATTTACTTACTTTCGCTCTGGAACTATCGCTTTTTTCAATGCTTACTTATCTAGCAATTAGCTCGATGGTAATTGAGCTTTTGCTTTGTCATTACCACTATTAAGAGTGAGATTTTTCTCAACAAAGTAGTTATTGATAAATGTGTTTGCAAGGGACAAGATAACTGGTCCTAAGATAAAAGCTGCAATTCCGTGTACGCCAAACCCAGGAACTAATACTGCTGCTAACCAAAAACAAAATCCGTTAACGATTAATGAAAAACCGCCAAAAGTGGCAAAGTTTAAGGGTAGAGATAATGCTGATAATACTGGTTTTAATGAACCATTGAGAAGACCAATTACAGCACCTGCTATCAATGCAGCAGGGAAGTTAGCAAGAACAACGCCTGGAAACACGATATCTACAATTAAAAGGCTTAATGTGGTAGCCAAGACCGTTAAAAAGGTGGGTAACATCACTTTCACCTACAACAAAATTTGCTTGTTATGTTCTAAATACTATAGTTATTTATCTTCCCGTTTTTTACCTCTTTAACAAGGATGATAATGGTTATATCGTGAGATAGAGATTGGCAACGGATTAGTGGATGTAACGGATAGTTTACTTATCTATCCGTTGCATCTGTTGTATCCGTTGCCAGTTACCTTCCTACTAACTTATCGCGTAAGCTTCTAATCTTATCCCGAAATTTAGCAGCTTCTTCAAACTCTAAGCTCTTCGCTGCATCCTTCATTTGTGCTTCTAATTTGGTAATCAAATCAGGAATACTTTCCAACGGTATTTCGTCAATGTGTTCCTCAACTGTTTGTAATTCCTGGGAATTTAGGCGCCTCGATACTTCTAAGAAGGATAAAATCGCATTACTCGATTTTTTCTTAGCTATTGGTTGAGGTGTAATACCATGTATTTTGTTATAGGCCATTTGAATACCGCGACGACGTTCGGTTTCTTCAATGGTTTTCAACATGCTGTCTGTAAGGTTATCAGCGTACATTATCGCTTGACCACGTATATGACGCGCGGCTCGACCAACTGTCTGAATTAAAGAACGCTCCGCGCGTAAGAACCCTTCTTTGTCAGCATCTAAAATTGCTACTAGTGAAACTTCTGGTAAATCTAAACCTTCCCGTAATAAGTTTACACCCACCAACACATCAAACTTACCATCACGCAAATCTTGGATAATTTCGATACGTTCAATCGAATTAATCTCCGAATGTAAGTATCTAACTCTAATACTATTGTCTTGTAAGTACTCCGTTAAATCCTCTGCCATTCGTTTAGTTAAAGTCGTAACTAATACCCGTTCGTTAAGGTCAGTACGGTCTTTAATTTCGCCTAACAAGTCATCAATTTGACCATCTGTGGGACGGATAACAATTACTGGGTCAAGAACTCCAGTGGGACGAATAATTTGTTCAGCAACATTATCTTCAGAAATTCCTAACTCCCATTCCCCAGGAGTCGCTGAGACAAAAATACACTGGTTGACTTTTTCCCAAAATTCCTCTGCTTTTAAAGGACGGTTGTCAGCAGCACTCGGTAGACGAAATCCATGTTCTATTAGTACTTTTTTACGAGCTTGGTCGCCGTTATACATTCCGCGAATTTGAGGTACTGTAACATGCGACTCGTCAATTACTAGCAACCAATCTTTGGGAAAATAATCAATTAAACATTCGGGTGGTTCTCCAGCAACACGTCCTGCTAAGTGACGGGAGTAATTTTCCACACCGTTACAATACCCAACTTCTCGCAGCATCTCCAGATCGTAACGAGTACGCTGGTCAATACGTTGCGCTTCCAATAATTTACTCTGTTCTTCTAGTTCTAATTTACGCGCCTTGAGTTCTGCTGCAATATCATCAATGGCTACTTCTAAGCGGTCTTCGGGTGTGACGAAGTGACGTGCTGGATACAAGTTCACAGCTTGTAAGCTTTGTAATATTTCCCCTGTCACTGGGTCTACATAGCGAATTGCATCTACTTCATCCCCAAAAAACTCAATCCTGATAATCCTGTCTTCGTATGCAGGCCCAATTTCAAGAACATCACCGCGAACTCGAAACTTTCCTCGACCCATCTCAATATCGTTACGGCTATATTGAACGGACACAAGGTCTTTCAAAATTTCACGCTGGTCTACTTCCATCCCGACATGGAAGGGAATTGCTGCTTTGAGATACTCATTGGGAATACCCAAACCATAAATACAGCTAATCGAAGCAACGACGATAACATCGTTTCGTTCAAATAACGAACGAGTCGCCGAATGGCGTAACATATCTATCTCATCGTTTATCGAAGCTGTCTTCTCTATAAAAGTATCGGTGACAGGAATATAAGCCTCTGGCTGATAATAATCGTAATAACTAACAAAATATTCAACGGCGTTATTTGGAAAGAATTCGCGTAATTCGTTACACAACTGCGCTGCTAGCGTTTTGTTGTGCGCGAGAACTAACGTTGGTTTCCCTACCTTCTCAATTACTGACGCTATCGAAAATGTCTTACCAGTTCCCGTGGCGCCGAGTAATGTTTGATAAGTATTACCAGCATTGACTGACTTGACCAACTGCTCAATCGCTCGCGGTTGATCACCAGTTGGTTGAAAGGGTGCTTGAAGGTTAAACTCTTTCATACAAATGTACTAAAGTAATGCGGATACCCTACGTCATAGTAATAGTAACGAATATAGCCGGAGCTACGTTGCCCCAAAAACCCAATACTTGCTTGCGGATTTCCCCCTTACCTAATTTTCGTAATTAAAATTTACCAATCGTTACCATTAATATTTACTTATATGTATATTATGAAGATAATTATACCTATGTAGGCTTTTTTGAAGTTAAACTCTGTTATAGGAAAGTTTTTAACAATCCGCGCGCATTGTAAAATTAAATTAAGAAACGGGGTATAGACATGACCATAAGCAGCACTGGCAGACCAACCAGTCCTCGGCAAAGGCGTGCCAAACTCAAAGGAGAAACAATAACGGAGGTTGAAAGCCAAGGTCAAGCTGCAAAAACAGCTGAAGTTCAAACAACGCAAAACAAAGTCGAAAATGAAATTGAGTTAACAGAGGATAAGCCAGTGCCAGCAGAATCATCAGAATCATCAAACGGAAAAGAAAAATCCAGCAAACTAGAGCTTCGCAAAGAGAAACCCGCTACCCTTGCGGTTTCCGGTCAGCGTCCTATTGCTGCGAGTGATTTAGAAATTGCTGAAACAATGACAGTTTCAGGTGTTCGTCCAATTGGGGTTAGCCATCTACACGTTGTGGATACCATGAATATTATGGGTGTGCGTCCAATTGGTGCGAACACAATTGATGTAGTAGACAGTATCAACCTTTCTGGTATTCGTCCTATTGCTTCGAGTGCGTTAGTAGTTTCAGATTCCTATTCAGTAATGGGTAATCGTCCTGTCGCTTCAAATACTACGGATGAATCCGAAGTACTGATGGGCTTTTTAGATTAGCGCTTTATCTTAAATTTTTTAGCTCCATTGTAGCATAGGCGTCTCGCCTGTGCTAGTTTTACTTGTGCTTCCGGTCAGGCAAGATGCCTAACCTACGGAAGGAACGTTATATGGTAAATTATCTTACTTTTTAAACCCAGTTCACTACAACTGGGTTTTTTAGCATTTAATTACATAAAACGTCTCTGTCTTTCAGTAGAGGCAAATATTAAGCCAAACGAGAGAAGGCAATACGGAAACTACTAAGTTATCTTTTATGGATGAATGGAAATTGTTTAATGATTTAAGTAGTATCCAAACAATTAATCGTAAAGTATGAGTAGCTATATAGAGTGGCTCTACCTTTTACAAAAAATCTCTACATCAAAGTCTTAACAAAACAATTAACAAAGTTTTTAGTGTTTACTGTGGTTGAATATTAGGGTGAGCTTTACTGCTCACCTTTTTTCGTATCAATCCAAAACCTAAAATTGCCTTGTCATTAATTCTGGGAAGTTCTCTCTTCCTTTGTGTCCTTTGTGCCTTTGTGGTTCTTTTTTTCTACACACCAAATTTTATTAAGTAGGTGGGTGGAAATAAACTACACTTAGGATTTTCCGGTTAAGAGCGCTAAGAGCTTACTGAGAAAGGATTATAGCAGCTTTACATTTCGTTACATAGCGGTAAATTTTCCCGCCCACCTACTTACATGAACTACTAGTAATTTTAAATCAACCATCCGTTACATCCGTTTATCATCCGTTGCCAATGACCACACCCCAGAAATAATCCTCGAACGGCGCCTCATCTAAACTGATATGATATTGCTTACCCCAAGAATACACATCTAGGCTAATACGTCCGTTTTGGTCATCAAACCAGTCGCCTCCTTTAATCGAAATATTGCCCAAAATACTAACCCAGTGTGTAGGAAGAGGCAAAAATGGAGTTTTACCGCGTAATAATCCATCAGCTGTAATTAGAGCAAATGCCACTCCACCCGCTGCAACAGCTTTGGATGCTTCTTGTAGTGCGTCAAACTCTCCATATAAATATGTATGACGGTAATTACAAGTGCGATAACCTAATATTTCCCGCGTCCAACCTTTTATTTCCCAAGATTTTGTCATCCCGGCTAAATTCCGAATAATGTCCGGCGCCTCTGCTTCGATATTAAATATCGAGTTTTCAGACTCTCGCAGCGTCGCTAAAACCATCCAATCTGACTGACTCATCCGCAGGCGCCCAGTACTACGGCGTAAAGTTTGAGATGCTTCTATCTTAGCCGTAGTCAAATTACAACCGCCTGTTTCAAATAAACTACGGCACAGTTGAACATAGCGCAAAGGTTGCTTGCGAACTAATTCAAATACAATAGCCGCAGGACCACAAAAAGGCTGGGCACCTTGATTAATTTGATATGGGTCGTTAAGACGCAACCGCATCTCGGCAACTAGCTGTTTTTTATCAACACTTGCCCATACACCCGGAGTTGTCGAATTTTCAAATTCTGTTAAGGCGCCAAGAACTGTAGGATTTAA
Organism: Calothrix sp. CBUCES-K 9914; assembly: GCF_059640475.1. Taxonomy (NCBI): domain Bacteria; kingdom Bacillati; phylum Cyanobacteriota; class Cyanophyceae; order Nostocales; family Calotrichaceae; genus Calothrix; species Calothrix sp. CBUCES-K 9914. The sequence goes on along the minus strand of NZ_JBXXZH010000091.1, from coordinate 20,216 downwards.
TAACGCAGAACTAATAGAAGTCATGTAATTTATGTAGGTAAAAAATAAAAGTTTTGGAAACTTGGTTTCCTAATACTAACTTCTACCTACTGAAATCAATTAATTACAGAATTTTTCGACACATCGGACAAAAATTTCCACACCCATCGCCAAAGCGGTTTCGTCAAAGTCGAATCGCGGGTGGTGGTGGGGATACGCTAGACCTTTATCGGGATTTGCCGAACCCAGGAAGAAGTAGCAACCAGGAACTTCCTGCAAGAAAAATGACATATCTTCGGCGCCCATTGTTTGACACTCAGGAACTATACCAAGCGGTGTTTCCACAACTTCTTCGGCAACAGAACGGACAAGTTCTGCTATAGCCATATCATTAATTACTGCTGGATACAACGGCCAATAGTCTAAGTTAAATTTAGCACCCTGAGCTTCACATACACCACTGATAATTTGCTCGACACGATTCTTAAAAAAGCCTGCTAATGATGGATTAAAGTATCTAACAGTCCCACTCATTTCTGCTGTATCAGCTATTACATTACGTTTTGTGCCTGCATGAAGCTTACCAACCGTAACAACAGCAGAGTCAATAGGATTAACGTTACGTGCGACAATAGTTTGGAGTGCGTTAATAACTTGGGCTGCAACAACTACCGAATCGACGGTTTGATGTGGCATTGCACCATGTCCACCTTTCCCAGAAATAGTACAATCAAAAGATTCAACGGCTGCCATTAAGGCGCCTGGACGAACTCCTACAGTTCCCAGTGCCAAGTTATTCCACAAATGTAAACCAATAATCGCATCAACATCAGGATTTTTTAGTACTCCTGCTTCAATCATTGGTTTGGCGCCACCTGGTCCTTCTTCAGCAGGTTGAAAAATTATTTTAACAGTACCTGCAAAATCATGACGGTGCTGGTGTAAGTAATATGCCGTACCAAGTGCAATTGCAGTGTGTCCATCATGTCCACAAGCGTGCATCAAACCGTCGTGCTGCGAACGATAACTTACCTCGTTAAGCTCTTGAACGGGTAATGCGTCCATATCCGCACGAATCGCCAAAACACGAGAGTGCTGAGTGCTGAGTGATGAGTGCTGAGTAGAGATGTGATTAATCACGTCTCTACAAGTTGATTTGGTGCCTTTAATAATGGCGACTATACCTGTTTGGGCAATACCTGTTTGGTGTTCGATACCCCATTCTTGCAATTTAGTAGCAATAAACTCAGCAGTGAGTTTTTCTTGAAAACCTAATTCTGGCTTTTGATGAAGTCGGCGCCGCCATTCGATGATTTGCGGATGGAGATTACGAATAGGCAGTCGAATGCGAGATAAATCGACTGATGTAAGGCTTGGAAAAGCAGAAATCATATTAAGTCTCTAATTTAATGGTAGAAATGCACTTCTATTTTTATTATGTTAAATTACATCCGCAAAATTTGTTCTAAATCCAAATTAGATGCTTCTTGGGCTAATTTTTCCAAGTCACCAAGGTTATCAAAGTACGGCAAACAACCTAAAACAGGAATATTGGTAAGTGACCGTATCAAATCAACAGGCGCCAAGTCATCGATTTGAGCTTCACTATGCGGTTGAGAACAGTTAAGAATAATTCCGAGTAAGTTAATGCGTGTAAGTTTTGCGAGGGCTACATTCGCTACAGCTTGAGAAATTGCACCCAATTTTACGGGTACTACTAATAGCGTAGGTAAACGCCACTGAGCTGCTATATCGGCTACTGTTAACTCATTCGTGACTGGGGAACCTAGTCCTCCTAATGCTTCGACTAATACAAAATCTCGCGAACGCTTCAATTTTGTAAGAGTTTGCCAGACAATTGCCAAATCGATATTTCTATTTTCTTTTGCAGCTGCAATCGGTGGCGCCAGTGGAGCTTGAAAATATAACGGCGTAATTTCCTCTGGTAATTGCTGCAATGAAAACAGCTTTTGATAAGTTTCGCGGTCGCCTTCCCCTGATTGTATTGGTTTGAGTATGGCAAAGCTGCGCGGAGCGCGATATTTTTGCCAGTAAGCTGCAAGCGCAGTTGTTAAAACTGTTTTGCCTGCTTCGGTATCTGTACCTGTAATTAGTAGTGAATTCAACGCTAAATATTATATTTGAGGGTTCTTAGTTATCTATTATCGCCTATGCGGCCTCTCAAAAATTCCTTCTCTCTGGAGTTGGAGTCGCATTTTCACGCGGAATACTGCTATCCTGATTTTTTGAATTCGGATTTGTTGGATTAGGATTTGTTGAATTCCCAAAATTGCCACTTGGTGCTTTTTGATCAAAAGTTTCTCCTGCTCCTCGTGTTGGTTTAATAATTGGTGTTGATGTAGGGAAAGCTTCTGAAGTGACGGTTGGGGAAGGAATTGGGATTGATATTGTCGGTCTCGGCGTTGATGTAGGTGTAGGTGTAGGTGTAAGTGCTGGTTCTACTGGAGATTGTGTTGGTGTGGGAATTACAGGCTTTTCCAATCCAACTGTCAAGTCATACTCGCTTTCTGCAATTCCAGGCACCGGTGTTAGCTGAATAGTATATTTACCTGTAAATGGAAGAGTGCCTTGATACGATGCGGCATTTGGGTCTATACCATCAACTGCTTCCCGATTTGGGGCCAACACTGTTAACAATATTTGACCTTGTTGAGCGGCAGATGCTCTTAAAAGCTGTCCCTCTTCACCCTGAAATGTGTATTGAATTGTTTCGTTAGCGCGAAGTTTACCTTTATCAGTAGCAATATTAGACGCATTGAATCTTAACCGCTTGCTAAATACAGCAGGTACGCCAACTGTTTGCGTGGGTATTGGAGTATTGGTGCCTTCGGTAATTACGGGAGAAGGAAAAGTTTGTGGTGATGTTTCGATAGGCACCGTCGGTTTATTAGATTGGCTACGGATTGAACTAACTAATGCCCATGAGCCAAATCCTGCCAACACAACAACAGCAGCACCAATAGCTCCAACTGCTAAAGGATTATCTAATACAGAATTATTACTTGGTGGAATAACTGAGTCGGGTCGGTTAGACGGACGCTGTTGATTTGGTTGCCCACTTGGTTGACTGCTAGGTTCCTGTATTGGGTCTGGGCGCCGACCAACAGCAATTGTTTGAACATTAGATACGTTTGTATTGGATTGATTTGGTAAACCTGGTTGTGCAGACCCGTTGATCGACTCTAATGCTTGCTCAACATCCCGTGCGGTTTGGAAGCGTTCGCCAGGAATGTAATTGAGCATTCGGTTTAAAACCTGTGAGAAACGAGGATTGACTTTAGCGTAGCGCTGCCAATTCCATAACGTCAGGTTTTCATCATATAATTCTGATGGCTCTTTACCAGTTAATAAAACAATTACAGTTACAGCTAAAGCATACAAATCGCTGTTAGGGTATGCTCTACCTGTTTGCATTTGTTCACCAGGTGCATAACCCAACTTTCCAACTGACGTAGCTTGCATAGTGCCAGCAGGTGATTGTAATTTGGTCGCCAGTTCCTTAACTACGCCAAAATCTATCAGTACTGGCTTACTATCAGCTTGTCGTTGGATAATATTCTCTGGAGAAATATCGCGATGAATAATTCCACGACCGTGTAAATATTCCAGTACAGGTAGTAAAGAACGTATAATATCAAGCACTTCATTTTCAGTAAAAGTACTTCCTGCACCTTTACGTTCCTCTAATAAATCACGATAAGTCTTTCCTGCAACGTAATCTTGTACTAAAAACAACCGCTGGTCTTGCTCGAATCGTTCGCGGAATTGCGGTATTTGAGGATGCTTAATTTGATACAAAATTTCGGCTTCGCGCTGAAAAAGTTCTTTTGCTTTCTCCCAGGCATCCATAGTTCCTGTAGCGTTAGGAATTAGCTCTTTAATCGCACAAAACTCATTAAAGCGTCGCTGGTCTTCTGCAAGATAGGTTCTACCAAACCCACCCTGACCAAGAATATTAATTATACGATAGCGATTTTGTAGGATAGTGCCAACTGGAATGGGTGGTTGCATGTTAATAGTGATAAGTTTAATTTAGTTGCTTTAGTGGGGCTGGTATAAGCTAGTGCAATTAGACAAACACAGAAGATAGTAAGTGCCTTGAGCAATATATTCTCTGGTTAGTTCATAAATCACATTGTTCGCTCGCGTAAGTACAAAACGGCTGTATAGTCCCAGTATTAACAATTTTTACATTTATCCAATAGTACTTCAGCATTTAATTAGCAGTTTCCGTGCTTATTGATAGATATTTTGTTGATTTTAAACTTAATATCAAGTCTGCTGTACTCTCAAAATTGCTGCTTGATACAAAATGTGTCACATCCAAGACTAAGCGTCATAAATTATACGAGGTGTTACACCTGTGTCAAAAATTTGCTACAAATAGCATAAAATACTCTACTACCCATTATCAGCCCTCTCTGAGGCGCCTGCCATTACCAAAGTGAAAATTCGACACAAAATTAATTCATGAGCCATTTTTTCTCAGTTATAACTGAGGAGGGTAGAGTCGTTAGTCACGGCTCTACCAAGAGTAAAATTGCGTTGAGTTTCGTGATCTCAACCAAAAAAATCCCAAAAATCGGTCTCATCTCAAGACTTGATGTCTGTTAAGCTGTCAAAAAGGTTGTTTCAACGAAAACAACTGAAAAACTTAATAGTTTAGTTTTATGGAGTCATAGTGAAAGTTTTCATCGATACTTCAGACAACTGACGATTAATTTTTCAGGGACTTCCGTGTAGAAAAAGCCAAATCTCTGATGATAAGATTGCCATGAATGCACATCGAGGAACTGCTGTGCTTAGTTCTGCAACTTTAAAAGTGCAGCCAGCGCCAACGGGACTAACGGAAAGTAATCGCCTGCGGCTGTTCTCTGGCTCTGCCAATTTACAACTTTCCCAAGAAGTTGCCCGCTATCTGGGGATGGATTTGGGACCAATGATTCGCAAACGATTTGCGGACGGAGAACTGTATGTCCAGATACAGGAATCAATTCGGGGCTGTGATGTTTACCTCATCCAGCCGTGTTGTAATCCTGTCAACGACAACTTGATGGAACTCCTGATCATGATTGACGCTTGTCGTCGTGCTTCCGCTCGGCAAGTCACGGCGGTAATTCCGTACTACGGCTACGCACGTGCTGACCGCAAAACGGCAGGACGTGAATCAATCACAGCCAAATTGATTGCGAACCTGATTACTGAGGCAGGCGCCAATCGGGTTTTGGCTATGGACTTGCACTCCGCTCAGATTCAAGGTTACTTCGACATTCCTCTCGACCATGTATACGGCTCGCCAGTTCTCTTAGATTACTTAGCAAGCAAAAAACTTGAGGATTTAGTCGTAGTTTCCCCTGATACAGGTGGTGTGGCAAGAGCGCGCGCGTTTGCGAAAAAGCTCGATGATGCACCATTAGCAATCATCGATAAGCGTCGGCAAGCGCACAACGTCGCAGAAGTGTTAAATGTAATCGGTGATGTCAAAGGCAAAACCGCCGTACTAGTCGATGACATGATTGATACAGGTGGTACCATCACCGAAGGCGCCAAGTTATTACGCGAAGAAGGTGCTAGACAGGTTTATGCTTGTGCAACCCATGCGGTGTTCTCACCACCAGCAATCGAGCGTTTATCAAGCGGATTATTTGAAGAAGTAATTGTCACCAATACAATTCCGGTGTTGGGTGGCGATACTTCTATGGAATCGCTCCGTAAACGCTTCCCACAACTCGTAGTCCTGTCAGTTGCGAATCTACTAGGAGAAACGATTTGGCGTATACACGAGGATAGCTCTGTAAGTAGTATGTTCCGATAACACCCTTTTTGTATGTGAGCTAGCTTACAAAAAAGGGAAAAATGAAGACAGATAGGGAAAAAGGACAAGGAAAAACTTCCTGTGTGCGTTTGACGACATCAGAATGAGTCAATAACCTTGTTCTTGCTTCCTTTTCTTTATTATCAAGGTAAACTTGTTTAGAATATATTTATAATTTACTTCACTTTTCTTTACTTTTCTTTAAAACCCTTACTCTGGGTTACTTAGGTGCCAGAGACGTAAACACCATTGATAAACCTCATCAATTTCTTCATTTTGAGTGGCGCCAAAAATGCTACCTAAGCGGTAGCCAAGGTTTGTCCACGTCATTTTTTGCAGTGTGTCAAGAGAATATATTTCACCCGAGGCGCCATGATGCCAACCAGCAAAAAATCTAGCACGACGATAATGTTCAAGTCCGTGTTGATCACCAAATTGGAACGTAATAGCTGTCATATCCACGCATGAAAAACTAAGCATCCCTAGAATATTGATGTTCAAACCATATTCCAAGTCGAAATTATACAAAGCATCACTTCTTGTAGCACAGGCATCCTTGCCTGTGCATTCAAGACATTAGAGTTAACTGGCAACGGATACAACGGATGTAACGCATGTCATAAGTATATAGGACTTACGCAACTGGCACATAAAAATCGTAGGGTGTGTGACGCAACAAAAAAACTTCAACGTAGCTATAAGACCTGTAGCGTCACGCACCGACTCTCAATTGTGACAATATCGTAAGTCCTGGTATAGTTGATGTAATAGATATAATAAATGAGTTGCGCTAAAAACACGTCAAAACTGTCATTAGTCGCGAAGCAAAGAATCTTCATAATTGCTAATAATCTTTACCAGCAAAATTAAATTCAATAAAGTTATAATATCAAGCATAAATTCATATAAATTAATTGATAAAATGCCAGAATTTGAGTTATGGTTAGAATTTGAACATTGGATAGTCAACGAACAAAACGACCTTGGAAATGACTTTTTCAATATGCAGGTTATTCTGCCCAACGGAAAAAATTATGCTCTCAACGTATGGACATTTAAGCATTTAGAGCAAGCGCGTTTGGAAGCAAAAGACATGAATGAATCTTTAGGAGGCAAATATTTATTATCTCCTGACTTATTCGTTGAGCGTTTAGACCGTAAGCTTTTAGAAGAAATATTTGCAGAATTAATCAAAGATGGATGTATGAAAGATGAATGGCTTATGAAAAATTCAAAATAAGATTACGAGCATAATATGAAATATGCTTATCTACCTCTATTTTTGCTTTGCTTGGTATTAAATCCTTCTGAACCTGTTCCCCAAAATGGGTATTCACCTTTAATTGCTAGATAACCTGAAGGAATACCCCAAACAAGAAAACCTGCAATTGCCCGTAATAAATTAGAAGTGTGAAAACTGTCAACTACATAAGCCACATATCCAAAGAAAATTACTGCACCAATAATTCGTAAAGTAAACGGGTGACTTTTGGGAAAAAAACACGCTATCGCGATGACTAGACATAATATTGCCATTCCATAGAATACAGCAGGTTTAGCTGGTAAACCACTTGTATCAAGTGCTGTTAGAAAAAAACCAAAACCACAAAGCAATGCTACTACACCAATAGCAATACGTGCGCCCATACTGATCACAAAAACTCCCAAAGGTAAACTTTCAGTAAAGCTCATTAAAACGTGATACCTTACCTTACTTAGATTACCCATGAGTCAAAGTTATCTAACACCTACAAACAATTAGGTTTTACTCTGCTACTGTTAGTTTTAAATTCGTATGCGTGTTAGTGTCACTGTCTTCTTGTTTACATCCAACCTTATTGGGGCGTTTGAGCAACAATCATTAACAGTACTACCTGTTAACTCAAACCAGTAGTACCAAATTGCGACGTTTGAGCAACAATCATTAACGGTACTACCTGTTGACAAATTAGTAGTACTAAAGTACGTAATTTGAAGCAATAGCGCTTGGATAAGAAACCAATAACTATAGGACGTATCTTGACACCGTGCAATTACAGATTCGGTTTACCGAACCTTTTATTTCGGTTGTCTGTAATCCTGTTACAATTAAAAAGTTTTTAAGTCGTGAAGACGCGAACGAACGCTAGTTATAAATTGTTCGTCCTATTTTTTAATGGTATGGAAAGTCAACAATTGTAGGCGTTTTGCTTTTCTAAGTAAATATAAAACTAAGCTATGATTTTTTATTGCTTCGTATGCGTGTTAGCTTTAATGTCTTTTTGCTTGTGTACAACCTTAACAGTTAGTTTTAGCCCTAACGCTTCTAACCATTCTGCAAAATGATATATAGCTTCATCCGCGCGCTGTGCCAGTAATACATCTAACTTTTGTTGGTGCTGTTTAACTTTTTCTGGCGCCATGTTGTATTGTTCACCAAGAGCTTCAGCAATATCAATTAGTGCGGATTTTAGGAGCGATGGTTCAGGGTCTTGTTCTTCTAATGTTGCAGTTATGTAAGCCGCTGCTAAGTCAGGCTCTTTTTTCAAAGATTTAATGAGATACTCGTTATAACTATTACTCGTCGGCATTTTGTCGTTTTTCATAATATGAGCCAATATTCTTTTGCAAGCACGGCGCCTAAATTTAAAAGCAAGACTTATCTGAGACCCTCAAAAATCAACTACTTAAACTTAAAATCTTAAAATACAGTTAAACTTTACCTTCTCTGTGTCCTCCGTGTCTCTGTGGTAAAGAGAATTATATGTACTGCACAGGCAAGATGCCCGTGCTACAAGACAATACGTGTGTTACAATGGAATGTGAGAATTACCTATGACTTTACTTTAATTTCAAAAAAGTCTTGTCAAAGCAAACAATGGTGAAGTATTAAGGTTAGAATATAATTGTTAAGGCTTCTTTACAGATTTACCCAAAAAATCCGTATTCTGTTATTACAGCCGTGTCAACAATATCTATCTGAAAACCCCCTCTTAAATTATTGGAACGCGCACTATGACGCTCCCTATCCGTAACGTCGCTATTATCGCCCACGTAGACCACGGCAAAACCACCTTGGTTGATGCCCTTTTGAGACAGTCCGGCATTTTCCGCGAAGGCGAAGACGTTCCGGACTGCGTTATGGACTCTAACGACCTAGAGCGCGAGCGTGGAATTACTATTCTTTCTAAAAATACAGCGGTTAAATATAAAGATACCCTGATTAATATCGTTGACACTCCCGGACACGCTGACTTCGGTGGCGAAGTTGAGCGCGTACTTGGCATGGTTGATGGTTGTATCTTAATTGTGGATGCTAACGAAGGCCCGATGCCTCAAACTCGTTTCGTGTTGAAAAAGGCACTCGAAAAGGGTTTACGTCCGATTGTTGTTGTTAACAAGATTGACCGTCCTCAAGCTGAACCCCATAGCGCTATTGATAAGGTTCTTGATTTATTCTTAGAACTCGGCGCCGATGATGACCAGTGTGATTTTCCATACTTGTTCGCTTCAGGCTTAACTGGATTTGCTAAAGATAAGTTAGAAGACGAATCCAAGGACATGGCGCCTTTGTTTAACGCGATTTTGCGCCATGTTCCACCACCAGTAGGTGATGTTAACAAGCCTTTGCAGTTACAAGTTACAACCCTTGATTATTCCGAATACTTAGGACGTATTGTTATTGGTCGTATCCATAACGGTACAATCCGTATGGGACAACAAGCGGCATTAATCAACGATAAAGGCGCCATCATCAAAGGTAAAATTAGCAAGTTGATGGGCTTTGAAGGTTTGCGCCGTGTTGATATGGAAGAAGCTTCCGCTGGTTATATTGTGGCGGTTGCTGGTTTTGCAGATGCGAATATCGGTGAAACAATCACTGACCCCAACGACCCACAAGCGTTGCCACTAATTAAAGTAGACGAACCTACTTTACAGATGACCTTCTGGGTAAACGACTCTCCATTTGCAGGTCAAGAAGGTAAGTTAGTAACATCGCGTCAAGTTAGAGACAGACTGATGCGCGAACTTGAAACAAACGTTGCTTTGCGCGTAGAAGAAACCGACTCTCCCGACAAATTCCTCGTTTCAGGACGTGGAGAATTACACTTGGGTATCTTAATCGAAACAATGCGCCGCGAAGGTTACGAATTCCAAGTTTCTCAGCCACAAGTAATTTACCGTGAAGTTAACGGTCAACCTTGCGAACCATACGAACTTTTGGTACTAGACGTTCCCGGAGAATCTGTTGGTAGCTGTATCGAACGTTTGGGACAGCGTAAAGGCGAAATGCAGGATATGCAACCAGGTAATGGTGGACGTACCCAGCTTGAGTTTGTTATTCCCGCGCGTGGTTTAATTGGTTTCCGTGGTGAGTTCATGCGGATGACCCGTGGTGAAGGTATCATGAACCACAGTTTCTTAGATTACCGTGGTTTAAGTGGAGAAATTGAGGCACGTAATAAAGGTGTGCTTATCTCCTTTGAAGAAGGTGTATCAACCTTCTACGCGATGAAGAACGCAGAAGACAGAGGTACATTCTTCATTACTCCCGGCATCAAAGTTTACAAAGGCATGATAGTCGGAGAACACAACCGTCCTCAAGACTTAGAACTCAACGTTTGTAAAACCAAGCAGCTAACTAACCACCGCGCGTCTGGTGGTGATGAACTAGTGCAGTTACAGGCGCCTGTTGAAATGAGTTTAGAGCGCGCGCTCGAATACATTGGTCCAGACGAACTTGTAGAAGTAACTCCTCAATCAATTCGTCTACGCAAAATGGCAAAAAAACTTGCAGGTAGAAGGTAAAGAGTTAGGAGTTGGGAGTGAGTAGTGAAGAATTACTTTTAACTTATAACTCCTTCACAAAAGTGGCTCTCGTAAGGTGGGCAGTGCCCACCCAGCCCTTTCAACGCGAACACTAGTACCAAATTATTTACCTAAAATACATGTTCAATTAACCTCCTAGTAACAAGACTTGCGGTATATCCTTCAAAAAAATGAACAATTTCTTGGGCGCCATGTTGACCATTTTCGATATCCGAAGTGAGTAAATTGGGTCGATGACTAAAAAACCTAATTTTCGGTTAACGCAAGAATGCGGGTTTCAAGCACCAGCTTAGTAGTTCATCAGTTCGCGTTGAAAGGGCTGGCAGTGCCCACCCTACAACACGTGATTTTTTTGAATAATTGATTCAATATCGTATATTTAGAGTAGAGACGTTACTTACAACGTCTCTATTTTATTCTTTAAGTAAAAAGGTTATAAACATGACCAAAGTCTTAGAAGATGTTATAAATCAAATCTTTACTGACGTAGAGAATAGAATATCGCAGGGCATCAAAGAAATTGACCAATACTTTCAAGCAGAGAGAAGTAAAATAACGGTGCCGCAAGCAGAAGAATTTGTTACTAAGTATCAGCAGCTATACTCAGAAGTGAAACAGGCGCCTTTATTAGGGTTAAAACTGAAAGCATATCAGGAATTTAGCTCATATTTGAGTCAAATAAAGGCTCAATATCATGAGGCACTACAAAAGCCTGTAATTAGAGAAATGGAACAAGTCGATTCGCATATTAAAGCTTTAAATCATTTAATCAAAGCAGAATCATTAATATTAGCAGCATTTTCAAGTTATCATCTAAACCATCTTGAACTTGACGAATACAAAAAGTTTTATGAAGGGTTGGAATATTTACAAAAATTTGTAGAGACATACGGGTGTTATTTAGCGGATAGCTTCTTAAAAAATCATCTTATAGAAGCGATAGAGAATATTATTTCAAGTGATATATTTAAGAAAAGCATGTTAGAAGATAACTCAGCTAGCAAAAAAACAAAAGAAGTAGTGAATAATTATATTCAATTAATCAATAATTATGCAAAGGATGTCTTACTGAGTATTTATAGATTAAAACCTGGTACATCACCCAAAATATTTGCCAATCTTGATGAACTTTTGGCTTACTGGGATATACTATATACTTCTGAGGAAATGGACGAATCATATGAGAAACTAGCAAAAGGAATTGATGAAGAACGTCGTAGGCAAGGTGCGCGAACTTTATTCTCATGAGTAACGAAATTATTTTACTTGATTCAGGTCCATTAGGCGCTATACTCAATTTAAATAGCAAAAAGCCAAATATTCTTAAATGTCAGGCTTGGTTTTACTCTATGTTAGAACGTAACATAGTCTTGATTCCAGAAATAAATGACTACGAAGTTCGACGAGAGTTGATTCATCAAAAACTACATGTTAGTATAAATCGTCTTAATAATTTACCAAAGTTGAATAACGCCGGCTATTTGCCAATCACAACAGAAATTATGCTTAAAGCTGCACAATTGTGGGGATGGGCACGTAGTACAGGACAATCAACTGCACAATCAGAGTCAATAGATGGAGATGTTATTTTAGCTGCAACGGCAATTATCGCAGCACAAAAGTTTGGAACACGAGTGATTATTTCAACGACAAATGTTAAGGATTTACAGCGCTACTATACAGACAGCTACCATTGGGATGATGCTTTCTGGCTTAGTTTGTAGAGACATTTTTATAAATAATTGATTCAATACCGTATATTATATTTAGAGTAGAGACGTTATAAATAACGTCCCCTTTTTATTGTTTATTAAGGAGGTTATAAATATGACCAAAGTTTTAGAATATGTTATAAATCAAATCTTTACTGACGTAGAGAATCGAATATCGCGTGAAATTAGCGAGGTTGACAAATTTTTCCAAGCAGAAAGAAGCAAAATTACGGTTAAGCAAGCAGAAGAATTTGTTACGAAGTACCAGCAATTATACTCAGAAGTCAAACACGCGCCTTTATTAAGTTTAAAACTGAAAGCATATCAGGAATTTAAGTTAGGACTTACGCATTGACAAAAATAGTAATCAATGTATTTAAACAGCGCAAGTACTAGTTAAATTATTTACAATATGCTCACGTACAACATTGGTAAATAAGTTTCTTTGTACCTCGTACCAATTAGAAATTATTTCCTCTGAGCGCATTTTTTCCAAGCGAACAAATGCTTGAAGTGAGCAAAATATATGTGTTTTGATTGCATAACTATCTCTAACCATGAATCTACAAATACCACATACTTGCTTTATTGCTCTGTGAAAGGTTTCAATTTTCCAATGAGTATCATGTATTGTTATAAATTCGCTTCTCGTTATCTTTTTTAGATATTCTTCGTCGCTGAGGTTTTCTTGATTTGGTAAATATATAATGTAGTGTCTAGAGTCTTCTTTTTTGAAGTCTTTCCTAAACAGCTTTATAAATCCAAATTCTTTCAAATGAGTTACTAAACCTTCGTCTGGAATATCTAGACTGCTTACCTGACAATACTTTTCAGGACTATTTGAGACAGTTCTGTTTTTCTCAACACCAAATAAAAAACCCAATTTCTGGTTTCTTAGAAATTTCAAGTTTTCTACCCCTGAGTACCAACTATCTCCTGTTACTAATCTTGGTTTTAAACCCCAATTTATTACTTCTACTACCATTTATTGAAAGTAATCGTTCTTAGTTTTTCCCTCCTTTTTATCATATATCCTATAATTAAAAGGGACTGAATTTCCGTGAATATCACTATAGTATAGTGTTATTAAATTTAACCCTTTAATCGTTTTATGATATTTACCCGACCAAAAATATCCAATTAGTTCCGCATATTTTGGATTGCTATATAATTTCTCTATTACTGTGTCATCAACACTTAAAATTCCTCCCGTTAAATTGACTATGCTCGCTACCATATCGAATAAATCTTTCGGCTCATACCTCTCTCTCAGCAAAAATCGATTTACACTATCATGTGAAATATCCCCCAATATTTCTGCCAAACGAGAACACCCTCCATGCTTTGGCTCCGATAATAAAAACAGAGTGTAAAGTTCCAGGTAGCATTGCGCTGTAGAGGGTTTGCTGATTTCTCGCACTTGTTCGATACCTATTTATAGATGACACCTGTTTGTCGCTACACTACTTTACCATTATGTCAATGCGTAAGTCCTATAATTGTACGTTTTATTGCTAAAAATATGTGTTTGTTAAAAACGTAAAAATTCCGTATTTATACTTTGGTGCAAGATGTGAGTTAGGCAAGCAAGCGCAATGATTCCTCCCAGAGACGATCGGCGTTGTCCGGATTAAGGGCATAGGGGGCAACGCCGCTCATGTAGCCGTTGCCGTTTGTGACGATGGTAGCTTCGTTGCAGTCCTCGAAGTAGCGTCCTCCGATGCCTTCCAGTAGCGGAGAGGTCGCCAGCAGGACTGAGGTGGCGGCGCCCTGCTCTGGTGTCTTCTGCCGCTCTGGCGGGGTCTGGAGACCACCAGTGTAGCGCTGTAGATTGGTTACAATGGCACCAGGCATGAGAGCATTGGCGGTGATGCCGTCGCCTGCCCAGCGCGCAGTGGCGCCGACAGCGAAGAGGATGTTTGCGGTTTTGGATTGTCCGTATGCCAACCATCGGTCGTAGGGGCGAAACGCGAAGTGAATATCGTCAAATACAACTGGTGACATCAGATTACCACTGGAACTGACAGACACGATGCGCGCGGCACCATCTGCTGCCAGTGCATCGTGGAGTCCGAGTGCCAGGGCGAAGTGTCCTAGGTGGTTGGTAGCAAACTGCATCTCCCAGCCTTCGGGTGTGTGTTGTTCGGGTAATGCCATCACGCCCGCGTTGTTGACAAGGATATGCAGTGGTTCATCCCACGCAGCGACAAAATTGGCGATTGAGGCTCGATCGGCCAGGTCAAGTGAGGCAACATGAATGTTCTGGTTGCCAGTAGTAGCGGTGATGTCAGCTGCCGTCTGCACCCCAGCATCGGTATTACGCACAGCCAACGTGACCTCAGCCCCAGTGGAAGCCAGTGCCCGCGCCGTCTCTATGCCAATGCCCGATGCCGCTCCGGTAACAATTGACCGCTTGCCAGAGAGATTAATTCCCTGTACCACCTCAGCGGCGGTGATATGCTGCCCAAATGATGTCGTAATCAGTGCCATCGTGTCCTCTTTTATTGGTAGTGCGGTTCGTTCTGGAGAAACTCAGTTTCTGAGGGGATTCCAGACATTGATAGAGTAACCCTATGTGGGTAGAGTTCGCACTTTAATCCTCTATCAATGATAACTTGATATCCATATAAGTGAGGTGAGTAACCTAGAAAACTAAGTCTTATCGCCCTGGTGCGGGGATGAAAGCACGTAAAATACCAGGATACTGGTATCCCCTACGGAAGAGACTGACTATCAAATTCGTAAAGCGGGGACGAAAGCGGACAAAGGCGATAATTGCTGAAAACGCCCTCCGTGAGCAAGAGTTCTATAAGCGAGCCAACTATTGTTGGAAAATCGTGGGGTAGAGCAAACTAAATGTCGTTGAGCCACCGTTAAAAATGACCAGGGGATATAAGCTTGTGATTCGGTCACACCCTGGGTTGGGAATATCCGACAAGGGTAAGGTCTAACAGTATCTACCTATCGAGTTAGCGCACTACCTAGACCCCCGGTGTAAAGACATACCCTAAAGACTCAAACCAATGGATGTCAGGAACGAAGTAACCCCATGTAAACTCCTGTTGCGGTCGATAAACAGGTAGGTAGTCAACCACAAGTTTACTGAGGGAAGGATGGTTCAAGAAGCCAACGCCCAGACCGAATTAACGGTCAATGCCTTAAAAGGGATGGAGTAACGTCCGGGATATGCTGACGTGAGCCGCAGTGTGTTAAAGCTGGAGGTACAAGTAGTAATGAACAAGCCTAAATCTGATTTGGCAACAAATACAGAGGGATGGAAGACGATTAATTGGCGTAAAGCTGAGAAATACGTTTTTAAGTTACAAAAGCGCATCTACGCTGCTTCACGTCGTGGTGATGTCAAACGAGTCCGCAAACTCCAAAAGACACTAATGAGGTCTTGGTCTAATAGGATACTAGCTGTGCGACGAGTAACGGTAGAAAATCAAGGTAAAAAGACGGCAGGAGTGGATGGTATAAAATCACTATCCCCAGCAGCACGTCTGGAACTTGCAGGGCAGTTAAAATTGACAAGTAAGGCTTCGGCGACTCGCAGAGTCTGGATACCCAAGCCTGGAAGTCAGGAAAAACGTCCATTGTCTATACCCACTATCCATAGTCGCGCATTACAAGCCTCCGTAAAAGCCGCATTGGAACCTGAGTGGGAAGCTCGGTTCGAGGCGGGCAGCTACGGCTTTAGACCCGGAAAATCAGCCCATGATGCAATAAAACACATCAAAAACTGTATCCAAACGAAGGCTAAATATGTCTTCGATGCGGATATCAGCCAGTGTTTTGATTGTATTAATCATAACGAACTACTCCACAAATTAAACACTTTCCCTTCACTTAGACGACAAATAAAAGCCTGGTTGAAAGCGGGGGTGGTAGATAAAGGAGTGTTTACAGCAACATCCAAAGGTGCGCCACAAGGTGGTATTTTGTCGCCACTTTTAGCAAATATTGCCTTACACGGTTTAGAAACAGTGGTGAAAGATTATGTCGAAAACTTAGCCTTCAAAAAGCTAAGTAAAATGGAAAAACGCCGCTCTGTTGGGGTCATCCGTTATGCCGACGATTTCGTAATTTTACACGAAAATAAATCTGTAATCTCTGGATGCATTGATGTAATTTCCGCATGGTTGGCTACTATTGGCTTACAATTAAAACCTTCCAAATCCAGATTAGCCCATACACTTGAACCCAATCTAAGTGAAGATAATAGCGCTGGATTTGACTTTTTAGGTCATCATATTCAGCAATTTTCCAAGGGGAAGCATCATAGTGACAAGGATAATCACGGTAGAAAGCTAGGTTTTAATACACTCATTACCCCGTCGAAGAAAGCAAAAATGGCGCATCAGCAAGAAATTGCTCGCATCATTAAAATGCACAGATTATCACCTCAAGAGGCACTTATTAAAGACCTCAATCCTGTAATCAGAGGTTGGAGTTCCTACTACAGAGCCTCGGATATTGGAACATCCGGAGAACACTCCAGGCAAGATAATCTAACCTATTTAAAACTTCGTCGATGGGCAAAACGTCGCACAAAAAGTGTCAAGAAAGCTCACCAATTGTATTGGCGACCAATTGATGGGAAAAGATGGGCATTTGCAACGAAGGGAGATAACTTTAAACGGTTAGTTCTACACACAGAATTTACTAGTAGTAGTGATAACTATGTGCTAGTAAAAGGTGATAGAAGCCCCTATGATGGCGACCAAAAATATTGGGGTACTAGATTAGGTAGACATCCCGAATTACCTAAAAGACAAGCGATACTGTTAAAACAACAACAAGGTAAATGCGCTTGGTGCGGATTATATTTTCGCGAACAAGATGTGATGGAAGTTGACCATAAAACCCCACTTACTAAAGGAGGAAAAGATAAGTGGAATAATCTTCAACTATTACATCGACACTGCCATGACGAAAAGACTGCTATTGATGGTAGTCAGAAGTCCGCTTTAGACAAAAGGAAAACACATTGAGTAGCCGTGTGCGGTCAAAGTCGCAAGCACGGTTTCGGAAGAGAGGGGTGGAGTGGTAACACTCCCCTCGACTCTATCTAAAGTCTTATGTAGACTACTAACGTTGAGATACCACAGCAGGTGTAATGAGATCGGTCACGCTCAACTCACCACCTATACCGTGGTATTTAGAGGCGCCTCGTTGCTGGGGTTTTAGTGATGTCGTATTTGGCAAGCGTAACTAAGAGGCTGACTTGAACTAGGTTTCAAAAAAGTGCATAACAGCGACAAGAGGATTCAACTTTTTGTACAAGCTTGCTTCGTCAAGATACGGTTGTTTTTATACACTTCTAAACTTCCAGACTGTGGGTTATCCAACGTGCCATCCTATACCCAATATTCATACTTTCCATTCCGAAATTTATACACTCGAACACCCTCTGTCGCTTGGCTAGTTCCTCCGTTTAAGCTTAAATTACCGTTGGGGCTGGTTGCGCGATAGAGTAGTTTACCAGAAGTCTTATTCTTCCAAATATTGATGTTGTTGCCACCCTGACATTTCATACTCAGGATAATGCCAGCAGTAGAATCAGCAGAGGCAGGTAAAGAAAAATTAGCTAAGACACTAATTGCCAGAGCAAGAAGTAATGCGGATGTTTTCAGTAGTGTTTTCATTGTTTCAAGTTTTATAATTGCCATAATACGTCTCTATTTGCAGTTGATTGGGCTTTTAGGGTGACTCAAATCTGTGCCATACCGCCATCGACAAACAACTCAATGCCGTTTACAAAGCTGCTGTCATCCGATGCAAGAAAAACAACCGCTTTAGCAATCTCATCGGGCGTACCTACTCTTCCCAGCGGGATAGTGTTGGCTTGGCTAGTCACAAATTCCTGCAATTGTTCATCATTCAGCCCTAAGTGATCGTAACCAGGAGTTGGAACCACGCCAGGGCTAATGGCATTAACTCGGATCTTGCGCTCTTTGAGGTCAAGTGTCCAATTCCGGGCAAACGATCGCACGGCGGCTTTGGTCGCGCTATAAACGCTGAAAGCTGGGGTTCCTTTTATAGAAGTAATCGAGGCGTTCAGGATAATAGAAGCACCCTCTGGTAACAGGGGTAACGCCTTCTGCACAGTAAAAAGCAGACCTTTGACGTTTGTGTTGAACGTTTTGTCAAAATGCTCTTCGGTGATTGCTCCAAGTGGGGCGAGTTCTCCACCGCCAGCATTGGCAAAGATCACATCAAGGTGTCCTTGCTCTTGCTCAATTGTGGCGAACAGGCGATCTAGGTCTGCCAGCTTGGAAACATCGCTCTGAACACCCGTGACGTTTTCACCAATCTCTTTCACGGCAGCATCTAGTTCAGTTTGGCGACGACCCGTTATAAAGACATAGGCGCCTTCGGCGACAAAGCGCTTGGCAGTGGCAAGACCGATGCCGCTGGTACCACCGGTGACAAGAGCGACTTTTCCTTCTAGTTTTTTCATAATGATAAATCCTGTAATTGTTAAAGTTGAAAGAGCTGCTTGTAAAAGATGGCAAAAACATGATAACCTGCCTGTCTAGCTCTGCGACATTCCATATAATTGGTATAACCTTGTATTTCACTCCCAATCGACTGCAACTTTTCCTTCTAGTTTTTTCATGATCTTTGATTATTCCAGATGTTTTTTCAGTTCAGCGGCTGCCTGGACAAAAAGAGAGCGGGTTGATGGAAGCTCGGCTAAACCATTCAGCAGCCCGAAGTCATGAATCATGCCGTTGTAACGCACGGTTGTAACGTTTACCCCTGCTTCATCTAGCTTGCGTCCATAGGCTTCCCCTTCATCATGCAAAATATCGCTCTCTGCAATCTGAATTAACGCTGGAGGCAAGCCTTTCAATTGCTCAACAGTAGCCCGTAAAGGAGAGGCATAGATGTCTTTGCGCTTATCTGGGTCAGCAATGTACATGTCGTACATCCACTTCATTGCCGGTGTGGTCAGGAAACGCTTATCGCCGAATTGGTGGTAAGAATTCGTTTCAAAATTAGCGTCTACGATGGGCCACATCAGAATTTGCAACTTAATGTGCGGACCCCCTTTTGCTTTCGCCATTAACGTGGTTACTGCCGACATATTACCACCGACACTGTTTCCGACGACTGCCAAATTTTTGCCATCAACCCCAATCTCCTCACCATGCTCGGCAACCCATTTGGTCGCAGCATAGATCTCATTGATAGCTTGTGGATACTGAGCGTCTGGAGTTCGAGTGTAGCAGACATAAGTATGCGGTGTGAGCTCGCGTAACTTCAATTCACAAACATGTAGGCAGACTACAGGTGTTGAAGCCAACAAAAGCTGCCAGCCACTGCTGGTACCAAGCAATGCACTTCAAGCAACCGATGCATAGCACACACCATACTACCCCTATGCGTTCACCCAGCCAATTTCCACCCATCTCTTACAGGCACACATAGGAGGCCAACTGACCGTATACCCATCCCCTAACATGTATTCACAGTCCCACAAGCGCCTGCAGGTGCCTTGCAATTCCACCAACCGCCTCAAAACACACCCTGCACGCACCTTAACAACCATTTGTTTCCATGCAATCAACTTCCCAAAAATTAGTAGACTTACGCCGTGAGTGCTGCATCAAGCCACCGCAACATTAGCTTCAGCGGCCAGCCAGCACGCAACCCCTGCCAACATCAGCAACAACACCCACAGACCGCCTACTTTCTTGCTTTCGTGTACATCCTTGATGATACATTCAGGTCCACTATTTCTTCAGTGCTGCATCAAGCCACAGCAGCATTGCCTCAGCAGCAAGCCCAGCCACCCGATCCCTGCCAGCATCAGCAGCCACCCCACCCATGCCAGCTGCCGCTGCAGCCGCAGCCGCCGCATTCCCATCCAC